>DASUQG010000384.1:0-6793 GCA_036280695.1 Thermoleophilaceae bacterium | reverse complement strand
ATGGGTCTACCTCAGCTTCGGCAGGCCGAGCACGCGCTCGGCGATGATGTTCTTGAGGATCTCGGTGGTGCCGCCCTCGATCGAGTTCGCGCGCGAGCGCAGCAGGCGGTAGGTCCAGCGCGAGTCCCAGGCCGCGCCGTCCTCGCCGAGGATGTCCACGGCCAGCTCGGTGAGCGACTGGTGGATCTCGCCCCACTGCCACTTCGGCAGCGAGCCCTCGGGCCCGGGCACGCCGCGCTTCATGATCTGGGTGAGCCCGCGCCAGGCGTTCAGGCGCAGCAGCTCCACCTCGATCGCGAGCTGGGCGATGCGCTGGCGGACGAGCGGGTCGTCGGCCACGCCGCGCTCGCGGGCCAGCTCCTTGAGGTCGTCGAGCGCGATCCGCATGCCGGCAGCGGACGCTGCGCCGAGGCCGGCGCGCTCGTTCATCAGCGTGGTGATCGCAACCGCCCAGCCGTTGCCGACGCCGCCCACGACGTTCTCGTCGGGGATGCGCGCCTCCTCGATGAAGAGCTCGTTGAACTCGGGCTCGTTCGTGATCTGATGGAGCGGGCGTACCTGCACCGCGTCCTGCTCCATGTCGAGGAGGAAGTAGGTCAGGCCCTGGTGCTTGGGCGCGTCCTGGTCGGTGCGCGCCACGAGCATGCACCACTTGGCCTTGTGGGCGAACGTCGTCCAGACCTTCTGCCCCGTGACCACCCAGTCGCCGTTCGACTTCACGGCCTTCGTCTTCAGCGAGGCGAGGTCGGAGCCCGAGTCCGGCTCCGAGAAGCCCTGGCACCAGATCTCGTCGCCGGTGAGGATCGGGTTGAGCCAGCGCTCCTTCTGCTCGTCGGTGCCGTGGTGGATCAGGACGGGGCCGCCCATCACCATGCCGAGCACGTTCGCGGGCTGGGGTGCGCGGGCGCGCGCCATCTCCTCCCCGAACAGGGCCTGCTCGACCAGCGTGGCGCCGCGGCCGCCGTACTCCTTCGGCCACGAGAACCCGGCGTAGCCGGCGTCGTAGAGCTGGCGCTGCCACTTGCGGCGGTGGTCGAAGGCGGCGTCCTCGCCGGGCGGGTCCTCGCCCGGGTGGTTGTCCGCCAGCCACGCGCGCAGCTCGTCGCGGAAGGACTGCTCGGACGGTGAGAGCGTCAGGTCCATGGCGGAGTAATGTACCAGGGCGTACACAACGTGGAAGCCACACCCGACATCCCGCGTCGCCTCCCCCGCGGCACCCACGGGCTCGACCCATCGCTGGTGGCCGCCTCGCAGCGAACGCGCCTCCTCGAGGCGGTCGGGAGGGCGGTTGCGGACAAGGGCTACGCAGCCGCGACGATCGACGACATCGTGCGCGGGGCGGGCGTCTCGAAGAAGACCTTCTACGAGCACTTCGCCGACAAGCTCGACTGCTTCCTGGCCGCGTACGAGGCGGCGAGCGACGAGCTCTTCGAGCACGTCCGCGCGGCCCAGGACGGCGCCGGCGACGAGTGGCTCGCACGCACCCGTGCCGGCATCCACGCGTATCTCCGCTGGCTCGCCGCCGAGCCGGCGCTCGCACGGGTCTTCCTGATCGAGATCGCGGCCGCCGGTCCCGAGGCGCTCGAGCGGCGCGAGCGCCTGCGCGACCGCTACGCGGAGCGCATGCGCGAGCTACAGGTCGCGAACAGCGTGCCCGACGAGATCTTCCACGCCGTGGTGGCCGGCGCGGATGACCTCGTCGTGCGACGCCTTCGCGAGGGCGGCGACCTGCTCGAGCTCGAGCCGGCCCTGCTGTACCTCCAGGTCTCGCTGCTGGCGGACCCGGAGCTGCCCTAACCGCGAGCGAGCAGCTCGACCAAGCCCCCGATGCTCGGGCCCTCCCAGTTCACCGGGAACCGCTCGGCGCCCGCGAGGTCGAGCGTGCCGCCCTTGACTCCGCTCTTCAGCTCGCGGTCGTCCAGATCGATCCTCACCGAACCGCGTGACCAGGAGCGGACCTCGCCGCGCTTCACCTTGACGATCACATCGTCGCCGTCGCCGCCCTCGGCCACGGCACCGATCGCAAGCGCCGCCACCCGGTCGGAGGTGACCGCGAGGCAGAAGTCGCGCGACAGCCACTTGCAGCGCCGCGCACGCGCCAGTTCGACGAGGGCCCAGCCGGTCATCAGCGATAGCAGCGACTGCGCCTTCCCCTGAGTAAGCATTCCGGCCGCGACGACCTCTCCCTCGAACCAGCCGCTCTTGTTCAGGCGGGTCTTGAACCCGTCCGGTTCGACGAGCGGGACGCGCAGCCGGTCGGGGTTCTTCTTGTCGAAGATCCGATCAAGGTCCGGGCCGGGGTTCGGCAGCAGCAGATCCGCAGCGACTTCACCGACTTCCTGCCACATCGCAGTCCTCCTCTGTAGACGCAAGCTCTGACAGCACACGGTCGCGTGCACGCGGCCGCGGTGCCAGGGGGGCGAGCCGACGTCTCGGCGTCGGTTTGCCGCCATCAGCGAGGCCGCGAGCTCGGCCTCAGCCCTCGCAGGAGGCGCGCAGCGATGCCCCGAAGCGTCTCCTTCGCGTACTCGTGGCTCGGGCTCGAGGTGATCAGGATCGTCACCGAGAGCCGGCGCCTCCCGCGCCGGAGCAGCGCGACCTGGTGATCGGCCCAGCCGGTGCCCGAGCCCCAGCCGCCCTTGAAGTAGAGGGCCCAGCCGCGCGGGCGCTCGCGGGCGATGCCCCACCGCTGCGAGGGCACGATCGAGCCGAGCAGGCGTATCGCGTAGCGGCGGTGGCGCACCGGCACGCGGTGATCGATGCCGAGGAAGAAGCGTGTCTGGTCCGCCACGTCGATGGTCGAGAGCCCCCACGGGCGCGTGGCGTGGAAGTGCGTCATGTGCACGCGCCGTGCCAGCCGGGCCAGCCCGGAGGTGCCCACGATGTTGCACACCTGCGAGGCAGCGGCGTTGTCGGAGCGCCGGATCATCGGCCCGAGCAGCGCGCGCTCCGCCGGCCGCAGGCGGCGCTCGCGCACGTCAGGCCGCCGCAGGTAGGCCACGAGCAGCATCGCCTTGACGACGCTCGCCGATGGCACGCCCCGCGCGACGCCGACCCCGCGCAGCCCCTGCCGAGTGCGGACGCCGAACGAGATCTCGCCGGCGCGCGCCGCCGCGTACTGGCGTGCGTCGCGGACGTGCGGGTGCCACGCGCCGCTTGCGGGCGGCGCCAGCGCGGCCACGAGCCACACCGTGAGCAACGCCACATAAATTCGGAACACAGGCGTTGCATAAATCCTCAACCTGTGCTTCAATAGCGAAACGCAACTGTTCCGTATCGTTATTAGCAGAGGAGTAGCGCACATGACAGCTTCACCCCAAGCCCCCTACGACAAGCGCTGGTGGACGCTGCTCACCCTCTCCACGGCGCTGCTCGTCATCTCGCTGGACAACACCATTCTGAACGTCGCCCTGCCCACGATCGAGCGCGAGCTCGATGCAGGCAGCGGCCAGCTCCAGTGGATAGTCGACTCGTACACGCTCGTGTTCGCCGGGCTGCTCCTCACCATGGGCGCCCTCGGCGACCGCTTCAGCCGCCGCGGTGCACTGGTCTCCGGCCTCGTGATCTTCGGGGGCGCCTCGCTCGCCTCCGCCTTCGCGGAGTCCGCGAACATGCTGATCGCGACCCGGGCTTTGATGGGGATCGGCGGCGCGCTCATCATGCCCACGACCCTGTCGATCCTCACCAACGTCTTCCCCGCCGAGGAGCGGCCGAAGGCGATCGGCATCTGGGCGGCGGTGGCCGGCATCGGCGTGGGCATCGGCCCCGCTGCCGGCGGCTTCCTGCTCGAGCAGTTCGACTGGACCGCCGTTTTTCTCATCAACGTCCCGATCGTGATCGCGGCCCTCGCGGCCACACCGAAGCTCGTACCGGACTCGCGTGACCCCAGGCAGCCGCGGCTCGACCCGATGGGCGCGTTGCTCTCCACCGTCGGCCTCGGCATCCTGACCGCCGCGATCATCGAGGCGCCGGAGCGCGGCTGGACCTCCGGACTCATCCTCGGCGGCTTCGCCGCGGCGGCCGTGATCATCGCCGCGTTCGTCGCCTGGGAGCTGCGCACCTCATCGCCCATGCTCGACGTGCGGCTCTTCCGCATCCGTCGCTTCACCGGAGCGAGCGTCTCGATCGCCCTGGTGTTCTTCGCCCTGTTCGGCGCGATCTACTTCCTGACCCAGTACCTCCAGGGAGTGCTCGACTACACCCCGTTCCAGGCCGGCCTCCGGATGCTTCCGGTCGCGGCGGGCCTGATCATCGGCGGGCCGCTGTCGGCGAAGCTGGCGGGACGGTTCGGAACGCGCAAGGTGGTCGCCACCGGCCTGACCGTGGTCGCGGCCGCGCTGTTCCTGCTCTCCGGAGCCGATACGGACAGCGGCTACTCGCTCGTGGCCGCCTCGCTCGTCCTGCTCGGCCTCGGCATGGGCGCGACGATGGCGCCCGCCACCGAGTCGATCATGAGCTCGGTGCCGCTGAACAACGCGGGCGTCGGCTCGGCGATGAACGACACGGTGCGGCTGGTGGGCGGCACGCTCGGCGTGGCGATCCTCGGAAGCCTCCTGTCGAGCAGTTACGGTGCCGACATGGAGCCCGCCGTGAAGTCGCTGCCCGAGCCCGCGGCCGACGCGGCGTCCGACTCACTCGGCCACGCCAGCGTGGTGGCCGACCAGATCGGCGGCGACGCCGGGCGGGTCCTGTCGAATGCCGCCGAGACCGCGTTCACCACGGCCATGAGCAGCACGCTCACGGTCGCGGCGGCCACGGCCCTCGCGGGCGCCGTCGTCGCGCTCGTCGTGCTGCCGGGCCAGCGCCGCGAGCGGGCCGAGAAGCGCGCGTTCGGAATGGCGCCGGAGCCGGCACGCGCGTGAGCGACGCGACGCCCGCCCGCGGTCGTGGCAGGCCACGCAGCGCGGAGGCCGAGCAGGCGATCCTCGACGCGACGTTGAGGATGCTCGGCACGCGGGGCGTCGCGGGCACGACCATCGAGGGAGTCGCCGCAGACGCGGGCGTCGGCAAGACGACGATCTACCGGCGCTGGCCGACGAAGAACGACATGATCCTGGCCGCCCTCTCATACATAGTCCCCCCGGGCGACCCGCCCGACACCGGCACCATGGCGGGGGACATGGCGGCCCTGGCGGAGACGCAGCAGCGGCGGCTCGCCGGCTCGGGGCTGCCCGGCATCGTCCCGCGCGTGCTCGCAGAGTCGATGAGCGACCCGGAGCTGCACCAGGACTTCGTCGACAGGGTGGTCAGCCCGTTCCGCGCATTGCTCCGGTTGTTCATCGAGCGAGGGATCGAGCGCGGCGAGCTGCGGCCGGATCTCGAGGTGGAACCGCTCGTGGACCTGCTGCACTCGATACCGATCTACAAGATCCTCATGTCGCGCGGTGACCCGGCCTCGCTCGACCAGATCCCGTGGGCCTACCTCCCCATCCTGGCCCCCGGCATCCTCAATAGCTCTTCGGCAACCCCAGCGAGTGCTCGGCCACGTAGTTCAGGATCATCTCGCGGGAAACGGGCGCCGTCCGGGTGAGGCGGACACCCCACCACATGTCGGAGAGCCCGTACTCGAGCGCGAAGCCGTTGCCGCCGTGCGCCTGGATCGCGCGGTCGACGCACTTGATGGCCGCCTCGGCCGCCGCGTACTTCGCCATGTTGCTGGCCTCGCCCGCGCCCGGCACGCCGGCGTCGTAGAGCGCGCACGCCTTCTGCATCATCAGTCGAGCGAGCTCGAGCTCGATCTTGGCCTCGGCGAGCGGGTGGGCAACCCCCTGGTGCGAGCCGATCGGCGCGCCCCAGACAGCGCGCTCGTTCGCGTAGGTGGCGGCCTTGCCGAGCGCCCGGCGGCCCGCCCCGCAGGCGATCGCCGCGCCCATGATGCGCTCGGGGTTGAGGCCGTCGAAGACCGGGCCGAGCCCGCCGCCCTCGCCGCCGATCAGGCGCTCGTCCTCGAGCTCCACGTCGTCGAAGAAGAGCGTCCACTGCTTGTCCGGGCCGAGGTAGGGCATCGGGATCTGCTCGCGCGTGAAGCCGGGCGCGTCCACGTCCACGATCGCGAGCGACGGTAGCCCCAGCGAGCCGTCCGGCATTCGGCTGCGCGCAACCACCAGCACGGCATCGGCGTGCTCGACGCCGGAGATGTAGGTCTTCTGGCCGCGCAGCACGAGCCGGTCGCCGCCGCGCTCCACCGACGTCGAGAGGTTGTGCGAGTTGGTCCCGGCGTCCGGCTCGGTGATCGCGAAGGCGATCTTCGTCGTGCCCGCCGCGATCCCGCGCAGCCAGCGCTCCCTCTGCTCGTCCGTCCCGTGGCGGGCGAGGATGTTCCCCACGATCGCCGGCGAGACCACGATCAGGAGCAGCGACTTGCCCGCCGTTGCGATCTCCTCGCCGACAGCCGCCAGCCCGCTCATGCCGAGCCCGCCGCCACCCCACTCCTCGGGCAGGTTCACGCCGAGGTAGCCCTTGCCCGCGAGCGCCTCCCAGAGCTCGGTGGGCGGCTCGCCGGCCAGGTACTGACGGCGCGAGTAGTCCTCGGGGAAGCCGTCGCAGATGCCGCGCACGGCCGCTCGGATCTGGCGCTCCTCGTCCGTTGGCACGAGTGGCAGGACGGCCTCCGTGGCGACGCTCATGCGCGAATCATGCCACCCCCCACAGGTCTGGCGACGCCGCTTCCCGGCTCAGTGTTAGGGTGCCCTAACTCGTATTAGGGAACCCTAACTTCGAAGGGAGCTGGATGCTGAGCAAGGGAGGAGTGGCCGGGCTCGCCGTCGCCGCTCTGACGATCGCCGGTCTCTCG
>DASUQG010000383.1:0-7049 GCA_036280695.1 Thermoleophilaceae bacterium | reverse complement strand
TGCGGCTCTTCCACGGCCGCGGCGGGACGGTCGGGCGCGGCGGCGGCCCGGCGCACGACGCCATCCTGGCGCAGCCGCCGCGCACCCTCGACGGCGAGATCAAGGTGACCGAGCAGGGCGAGGTGATATCCGACAAGTACCTCGTGCCGAGCCTCGCGCGAGAGAACCTCGAGCTGATCGTGGCGGCGGCGCTCGAGGCCACCGTCCTGCACCGGCGGCCGCGCATGTCGCCGGAGGCGCTCGCGAGCTGGGTCGAGGCGATGGACCTCGTCTCGGGCGCCTCGCTCGAGCGCTACCGGACGCTGGTGGAGGACCCCGAGCTACCCGACTACTACTTCGCCTCCACGCCCGTGGAGCTGCTCTCCGAGCTTCATCTCGGCTCGCGGCCCGCCCGGCGGCCGGAGTCGGGCGCCGGCATCCAGGGCCTGCGCGCGATCCCGTGGGTGTTCGGCTGGACGCAGTCGCGCCAGATCGTGCCCGGCTGGTACGGCGTGGGCAGCGGCCTGGCCGCGGCGCGCGAGGCGGGGCTGGGGGAGCGGCTGGCCGAGATGCACGAGCACTGGTACTTCTTCCGCAACTTCCTCTCGAACGTGGCGATGACCATGGCGAAGACGGACCTCGAGATCGCCGGCCACTACGTCGAGCGGCTCGTGGCACCGGAGCTAGGGCGCTTCTTCGACGACATCCGCGCCGAGCACGAGCTCACGCTCTCCGAGCTGCTGCGGCTGCGCGGCGAGGACGAGCTGCTGGGCGCCGACCCGGTGCTCCAGCGCACGCTGCGGGTGCGCGACGCCTACCTCGCCCCGATGCACTACCTCCAGGTCGCGCTCACCGAGCGAAGGCGCGCGGACCGCCAGGCCGGCCGGGAGCCCGATCCGGACCTGGCGCGCGCGCTGCTCCTGACCGTCAACGGGATAGCGGCAGGCCTGCGCAATACCGGCTGAACTCCGCGACGTCCGCCGCGAAGCGCTCCGGCTGCTCCCAGTGCACCGCGTGGCCCACGCCCTCGTACACCCGGAGACGGGCGTCGGGGAGCGTGTCGAGCAGCTCGTCCTGCACCTCGCGTGGGATGAACGCCGGCGGGTGGAGGGCCTTCGTAGTGTCCACGCCACGGAGGCTATGTCAGACGTCGCGAGCCTTGAGGTCCGCGAGCGTCTCGCGGCGCACCACGAGCCGCGCGTCGCCGTCGCGGCAGAACACCACCGGCGGGCGCGGCTGGCCGTTGTAGTTGTTTGCCATCGTGAAGCAGTAGGCGCCAGTGGCCGGCGTCACGAGCAGGTCGCCGGGCCGCGCGCTCGGCAGCTCGGCGTCGTGCACCAGCACGTCGCCGGACTCGCAGTGCTTGCCGACCACCTGGCAGCGCTCGACCGACTCCCGGCTCTGCAGCAGGCGAGCCTCGAACTCCGTGCCGTAGAGGGACGGCTCGAGGTTGTCGCCCATGCCGCCGTCCACCGCCACGTGCACGACCGCGTCGCGCTTCACCGAGACCACGCGGTACGCGGTGACGCCCGCGTTGCCCACAAGCGAGCGGCCCGGCTCCACCAGCAGCCGCACGCCGTCGCCGAGCTGCCTCCGGACCGCGCCGGTGAGCGTCTCGGCGTAGGCGGCCACCGACGGCGCCGAGTCCCCGGAGCGGTACGGGATGCCGAGCCCGCCGCCCAGGTCGTACTCGGCGAACTCGCCGAGTCCGGCGAGCGAGTCGAGCGCCCGGGCGAACGGCTCGAGCTCGAGGATCTGCGAGCCCACGTGCACGTGCAGGCCGGTGAGCTCGAGGCGCTCCGAGCCGCGCAGCCTCTCGATGGCGCGCAGGGCCGCCTCGCGCCGCAGGCCGAACTTCGAGCCACTGTGGCCGGTGAGGACCGCCTCGTGCGTGTCGGCCTCCACCTCGGGATTCACGCGCAGGAACACTCGCTGCCGATCGCCCACGAGCCGCTCGAGGCGCTCGATGTCGTCGAACGAGTCGACCACCACACACCCGACGCCCGCCTCGGCCGCCGCCCCTATGTCCGCGTCGTCCTTCGCGTTGCCGTGGAGGTAGACGCGAGCCGGGTCCATGCCGCCCTCGAGCGCCAGAAACAGCTCGCCCCGGGACGCCACGTCGCACGACAGCCCCTCCTCCGCGAACAGGCGGTAGGCGGCCGTGCACGGGAACGCCTTCGACGCGAACAGCACCTCGCTGTTCGCGCGGCGTCCCTCGAACTCCGCCCTGTACTCGCGCGCGCGGCCGCGAAGGTCGGCCTCGTCGTAGAGGTAGACGGGCGTCCCGAACTCGCCACAGAGCTCCGCCACGCTGCAGCCGCCGACGACGAGGTCGCCCCCGTCGTCGACTCGGCTGCCACGCGGATAGCAGGCGGGAAGGCCGCTCACGGCCTCCCTTCTACTTGATGAACAGGATCTCCGAGTACTTCGGCAGCGGCCAGAGGTCGTCGGCCACCACCTTCTCGAGCTGGTCGCCGAGCTCGCGCACCCGGGCGAGCGCCGTGAGCTGGTTGTCGCGGGCGTATACCGCGAGCTCGAGGCCCTCGACTCCGTCTGGGTACTGGTTGGCCTCCTCGAGCTCGGAGATCGCGTCCGCGAAGTCCGCAACGATCGCGCGGGTCTCGCCGGCCAGCGACTCCATGCCGGCGGCGTCGATCAGCGCGATGTGCCGCAGCGCGGCCGGCAGCAGCATCGTTCGGGCCATCATCGCGGCGGTCTCCGCCTCGATGTTTGCGATCGTCGTGTACTGCTCCGACCAGACCTCGAAGCGCGACTCGAGCTCGCGCTGCGAGAGCACCTCGTACTTCTCGAACGCGTGCACCGTCTCGTCGCTGAGCACCTCCGGAAGCGCGTCCGGCGTGGTGCGCAGGTTCTTGAGCCCGCGCCGCTCGGCCTCGGCGTGCCACTCGTCGGCGTAGTTGTCGCCGCCGAAGATCACGCGCTTGCTCTGCGTGTAGGCGTCCTTCACCACGGCGTTCACGGCCTCGGCGAGGTCGCCGCTGCCTGAGCCGAGCTCCGACTCGAGCAGGTCGGCCAGCTCGTCGATGGCCTCGGCCACGATCGTGTTCAGCACCGTGTTCGGGAACGCGAGCGACATGCTCGACCCGAGCGCTCGGAACTCGAACTTGTTGCCGGTGAACGCGAACGGCGAGGTGCGGTTGCGGTCGCCGCCATGCATCGGCAGCGGCGGAAGCACCGGCGTGCCGAGCCCGAGCACCGACGCGGGCGTGTGAGGGTCGCCCTCGCCCGAGGCCATCGCGTCGAAGACCTTCTCCAGCTCGGCACCGAGGAAGATCGAGATGATCGCCGGCGGCGCCTCGTTCGCGCCCAGGCGGTGGTCCTGGCCGATGTTCGCCACCGACGCGCGCAGCAGCCCCTGATGCTTGTCCACGGCCTTGATCACGGCCGCGCAGAAGAACAGGAAGTTGATGTTGTCCGCCGGCGTGTCGCCCGGGTCCATCAGGTTGTGGCCGGTGTTCGTGCCCATCGACCAGTTGTTGTGCTTGCCCGAGCCGTTCACGCCCGCGAACGGCTTCTCGTGCAGCAGGCACACGAGGCCGTACTTGCGAGCCACGCGCTGGAGCACCTGCATCGTGAGCTGCTGGTGGTCCGAGCCCACGTTCGAGTTCTCGAACACGGGCGCGATCTCGTACTGCCCCGGAGCCACCTCGTTGTGGCGCGTCTTCACCGGTACGCCGAGGCGTGCCAGCTCGAGCTCGCAATCCATCATGTAGGCGAGCACGCGCTCCGGGATCGACCCGAAGTAGTGGTCGTCGAGCTCGTGGCCCTTGGGCGGCTTGGCGCCGAAGAGCGTACGGCCGGTGTTGATCAGGTCGGGACGCTCGAGGTAGTACTGCTGGTCGATCAGGAAGTACTCCTGCTCCGGCCCGACCGTGGTGAAGACGCGGCTCGCGCTGTCGTCGCCGAGCAGCCGCAGCGCGCGGATCGCGGAGCGCGAGAGCGCGTCCATCGAGCGCAGCAGCGGGATCTTGGCGTCGAGCGCCTCACCGGTCCAGGACGCGAACGCCGTGGGGATGCAGAGCAGCGCACCGTTCGGGTTCTGGAGCAGGAAGGCCGGGCTCGTGGGGTCCCAGGCGGTGTAGCCGCGGGCCTCGAAGGTGGCCCGCACGCCGCCGGTGGGGAACGAGGAGGCGTCCGGCTCGCCCTGGATCAGCTCCTTGCCCGAGAACTCGGCGAGCGCCACACCGTCGCCGGCGGGGCTGAAGAACGAGTCGTGCTTCTCGGCGGTGAGGCCGGTGAGCGGCTGGAAGACGTGCGTGTAGTGCGTGGCGCCCTTCTCGAGCGCCCATTCCTTCATGGCGAGCGCGACCGAGTCGGCCAGGGAGGCGTCGAGCGCCTCGCCCTGCTCGAGCACCTGCTGGAGGCGCCGGTAGGCGTCCTTGGGGAGCCGCTGGCGCTGCACGGAGTTCGAGAAGACGTCCTCGCCGAACGGGTAGTTCGCCGGCTGGGTGAGGTCAACGGTGCCCAATGAGCCCCCGTTCGGGCTCCACTGGGCGGCGGTGATGTTGTGCTGGCGGGTTCTTGGCATGTCGCGTGCGAGCCTCCTGGCGGGATCCGGGCTGAGCGAAAGCTAGCCGCGCGCGATGACTTTGGCCTTGTACGTCTGTCTAAACATCCGCAACGAGCGTTCGCCTTTTGTCAACTACGTACTCTGGAGCCGTGGCGGCAATCGAGATGCAGGGGGTGGTGAAGCGCTTCGGCGCGATCACCGCCGTGGACGGGCTGGACCTGGAGGTGCCCAAGGGCATCTGCCTCGGCCTGCTGGGCCCGAACGGCGCCGGCAAGTCCACCACGATGCGCATGCTCACCGGCCAGGCCGTCGCCGACGAGGGCGCGATCAGGGTCATGGACCACGATCTGCCGGGCGACTCCAAGGAGGCGCGCGCCCTGATGGGCGTGGTCCCGCAGCTCGACAACCTGGACGTGGACGTGACGGTGGAGGACAACCTCGCCGTCTTCGCGCGGCTCTACCGGGTGAAGGACGTGCGGGGGGCCGTGGACCGGGGGCTCGCCCTGGCACGCCTCGAGGGTCGCCGCCGCGACCCGGTCGACGAGCTCTCCGGCGGCATGCGCAGGCGGCTGCTGCTGGCGCGCGGGCTCACCCACGATCCGCCCCTGCTGCTGCTCGACGAACCCACGGTCGGGCTCGATCCCCAGATCCGCACGGAGCTGTGGTCGCTGATCGACGCGCTGCGGAGCAAGGGCACCACGATCCTGATGTCCACGCACTACATCGAGGAGGCGGAGCGGCTCGCCGACGAGGTGGCGCTGATGGCGCACGGCAAGATCATCAGCCGCGGCAGGCCCTCCGAGCTGGTCGCGCAGCACGCCGGGCGCGAGACCGCCGAGGTGTACGCGCCGCCCGACCGGCTGGCGGAGGTCCGCGCCGCCGCCGAGGCGCAGGGGCTGAAGGTGCGCCCGGCCGGGCCCGCCATCGCGATCGTGGGCGCCGAGCGAGCCACCGACGGCGCCATCCCGTCCGAGGCGATCCGCCGCGCGGCCTCGCTGGAGGACGTGTTCGTGCTGCTCACGGGGGAGGAGGCGGAGTGACCAACGAGGCTGCGCACGCACCGCGTGCTCCGCAAATGCGGCGCCTCGAGCCCGCAGCCATCGGCGGCGTGATGAGCCGGGAGGTCGCGAACTTCCGCACCTTCTGGAAGGCCACCACCTTCTCGAGCGTGCTGGAGCCGGTGATCTACCTGCTCGCGTTCGGTCTGGGGCTCGGCTCGACGATCGTCAACCGTGTCGACGGCCTTTCGTACGTCGAGTACGTCGGGACCGGCATGGTTGCGACCGCGGTGATCTTCTCGAGCGCGCTGCCGGCGATGTTCGGCACGTTCGTGAAGGAGCGCTTCCAGCGGACCTACGACGCGATCCTCGCAGCGCCGGTCGACGTTGAGGAGCTCGTGACCGCCGAGATGCTCTGGATCGGGCTGCGCTCCGGCTTCTACGGCTGCTTCCCGCTGATCGTCTCGATGCTGTTCGGGCTCGACCCAGCGCTCGGCATGCTGCTGGTGCCGTTCTTCTGCTTCTTCACCGCGCTCGGCTTCGCGGCCTTCGGGATCGCCGTGGCGGCCAGCGTGGCGAAGATCGACCAGTTCAACTACGTCACGACGCTCGTGATCACGCCGCTCTTCCTCGTGGCGGGCACCTTCTTCCCGATCGACCAGCTGCCTCAGGCCTTGCAGGTGGCGGCTCAGCTGAACCCGCTGCACCACCTGGTCGAGCTGGTGCGCCACGCGTGCTTCGGCTTCGAGAGCTGGGACCTGCTGCGCGTGGCGGTGCTGATCGGGTTCGCGCTCGCGCTGTGGCGCGTGACGGTGCACCGCATGGAGAAGCGGCTGATCGACTAGCGCGCCCCGGGAGCTTCCACCCGGAGCATGTGTTTCCGCCACTCTCGCTCCCTTTACGCCGCAATACGGGAAAGGGAGCAGGAGTCGGGACGAACGTTAGAGCGGAAGCTCCTGGCCGAGGCCGGCGTCGGCCGCGCGCCGGTTGACCTCCGCGGCCACGGCCACGTCCTCCAGCGCGATGCCGAGCGGCACGTAGACCTTCAGGCCGCGCGGGGCCGGCGACGTGCCGGCCAGCACGTCGGCCAGCTCGGCGGCGTCCGGCGGGTAGCCGGCGAAGTAGCCCTGCTGGCGGTAGTAGCGGTACTGGGCGACGTCGTCGACCACGAACAGGCCGGCGTCCTCGAAGAGATCCTCGGAGAGCGTTGCGTCGAAGTCCACGGCGCAGGCAACCATCGCCTCCGTGAGGTGCGCCCGCCGCAGCGGCCGCTCGGGCTGGCGGACGATCGCCGCGCTCGTCACGACCACGTGCGCCCCGGGGCCGATCTCGTCGGCCGCGGAGGCCACCTGGGTCTCGAGCTTCGGGTGTGCGGCCGCGAGCGCAGCCGCCCGCTCGGGGTGGCGGTCGAAGAGCTGGGCGCGCCGCAGCGTGGGGAAGACCTGCTCCGCGAGCTCGAGATGCACGTGTCCCTGGCGCCCGCAGCCGAGGATGCCGATCGCCTCCACCGGCCCCTCGGCGAGCGCGCGGATGCCGAGCAT
>DASUQG010000382.1:0-9198 GCA_036280695.1 Thermoleophilaceae bacterium | reverse complement strand
ATCGTGCCGGCGTTCTTCATCCGCGAGAAGCCGACCTCGAGGAAGAGGAAGCCGACCTGCATGAGCATGACGAGCACCGCGGCGACGACGACCCAGGTGGTCTCGATCGCCGGGATGGCGTCCTTGAGCGTGGGTTCCATGTACGGAATCTTGGGAGCAGGGCCCCGATCCGTCATGCGCCCCGCGTACAGGATTCAGGCGCGCGCTTTGTACGTGTGGCGAACGGCTGCTACTCGCCCAGCGCCACGACGCGCGCCCTGATGCAGTTCGCCAGCTCGCGCGGGTCAACCTCGAAGAGGCTGTTCGGGTCCCCGGCGGCGGCCCAGACGCGGGGGTGCCGAAGCAGCTCCTCGTCGAAGAGCACCGGCAGATCGTGGCCGAACGGGGGCACTCCGCCGATCGCGAAACCGGTGGCCGCGCGAACCTCCTCGGCGCCCGCCTGGCGAACCTCCGCCACATCGAGCGCGTCGGCCACCTTCTCGGTGTCCACCCGATGCTGTCCGGAGGCCACGCAGACGATCGGATCGCCGTCGGCCACGAAGACGATCGACTTGGCGATCTCGGCCTCCTCGCAGCCCACGGCCACGGCGGCGTCAGCCACCGTGCGGGTGGACGCCTCGAGGCGCTGCACCTGAACCCGGATTCCCAGCTCCCGCGCGCATTCCGCGAGCCTGTCCCTCACGCACGTACCGCCTGGACGGGATTTTCCTCCACGGTCAGCTCGACACCGGCCTCCGCGGCCAGCTCCGCGAGCGACTCCTGAACGTCGTTCGCGAAGTCGTCGAGGTCCCAGAGCAGGTCGAAGTCGCCCACGAGGCCGAAGTTGATCCGGCCCGCATAGGACAGGAGCGCGATGCCCAGGGCCTGGTTCTTGGCGAGCGGCACCATCGGGAAGGTGTCGATCAGGCGCTTGCCGGCCAGGTAGAGCGGGATCTGCGGGCCGGGCACGTTGGTCACGACCACGTTGAAGAAGCGCTGCCGCGCCATGACGCGCGAGGCCTGGCCCATCACGGTGGCCGGCGCGAAGCCCGAGAGCTGGGTGAGCACCTGCGCACCGACGGCCTGGCCGCCGGACTTGAGCTCCTTCAGCTCCTCGCGGACGATGTCCAGGCGGGCCACGGCGTCCTGGCACCAGACGGGAAGCGGCGCCATCATCGCGGCCACGCGGTTGCCGAGGGCACCGCGCTCCACGTCGGCGCGCACGCTCACCGGCACCATGGCCTTCAGCTCGAGGCCGTCCGTGTTCTGACCGCGCCGGCGCAGGTGCTTGCCGAGCGCGCCCGCGATCGTGGCGAGCACCACGTCGTTGACCGTGCCGCCGAGCTCGTTCTTGATCGCCTTCAGGTCGGCGAGGTTCGCCCGCACCCAGGTGTAGCGGCGGTGCGGGCCGATCGACCGGTTGTAGGGCGTGGGGGGCGCCGGGTTGAGGCCTGCCCAGGCCATTGCGCCCACGCCCACCGCGGCGTCGCGAAGGCCCTCGGCCACGAGGCGCGGGCCGCGTAGAACCGCTCGCAGCGAGCGCACGATCTCGGTCGGGACTGTGGCGCGTTCGAGGACCGCCTCCGCGAGCAGCTGCGCGGAGGAGGGGAGGGGGCGCGGTAGCCAGCGCTCGCCCGTGTCGGGCGGCGCGGCGGGCTCGGGCGAGGTGTCGAAGAGCACGGACATGATGTCCACGCCTGAGATGCCGTCGACAAGCGCGTGGTGCGTCTTCGACAGCATCGCGAAGCGGTCGCCCTCGAGCCCGTCGACCAGCCAGATCTCCCAGAGCGGCTTGTCGCGGTCGAGCTGCTGGGCGAACACGCGGCCGGCCAGCTCCTTCAGCTGCTGCTCCGAGCCCGGGGCGGGCAGTGCTGTTGAGCGCACGTGGTAGCGCAGGTTCAGGTGCGGGTCGTCGACCCACTTCGGCCGGCCCTGCCCGAGCGGGACGAACGCGAGCCGCTGGCGGTACCGAGGCACCAGCCCCAGGCGGCGCTCGATGGCCTCGAGCAGCTCGTCGTAGGGCGGGGGAGAGCCTTCGAAGATCATCACTCCGGCCACGTGCATGTGGGAGGCCCCGTCCTCCAGATGGAGGAACGAGGCATCGAGCCCAGTCAGGCGATCCGAGGACATGGGCCAAGACTAGATCAGAGCGACATGCTCAGCTGGTCATCCGCCGCGGCCTGAGCGGACTCCTCGTCGAGCCCTGCCACGCGCACGCCGAGCAGGCGCACCGGGCGGGGTGGATCAAGGCGCCGGAGGAGCTCCAGCGCCACCGCCCCGACCGTGCCCGAGTCGTTCACGGCGGCGTCGAGGCTGCGCGCGCGGGTGACCGTGGAGAAGTCGTCGAAGCGGACCTTGATCCCGATCGTGCGGCCGCGCCGCTCGGCCCGCGCGAGCGTCTCGCACAGCTCGCCGGTGAGACGCTCCAGGACCGGCTCGAGCTGGGGAAGGCCGCGCAGGTCATGGTCGAAGGTGGTCTCGCGCGACTCGGACTTCGCCACCCGCACCGTCTCGATGCTGCGCTCGTCCTCGAAGCGCGCCAGCGCGCCCAGGTGGGGACCCAGGCGAGCGCCGAACCACTGCATGAGCTGCTCGTCGGGCGTCGCGCCGAGCCGGGCCAGCGTCCGGATCCCAAGCTGCTCGAGGCGCGCCACCGTCTTGGGCCCGATGCCGGGCACGAGGCCCGGGGAGGCGTCGGCGAAGCGCTCGCGCGCCTCGTCGATGCTCAGCTCCAGGAATCCGTCGGGCTTCTCGGCGTCCGAAGCCACCTTGGCCACGAGCTTGTTCGGCCCGAGCCCGACCGAGCAGGTGAGGCCGGTCTCGGCTCGCACGGCCTCCTTCACGCGGCGGGCGGCCGAACGGTGGCGGTCGAGCCCCGTCAGGTCCAGGTAGGCCTCGTCGAGGCCCACGACCTCCACGCGCTCGACCTGGTTGCGGAGCACGGCCATCACCTCGCGCGAGCGGGCGCGGTAGAGCTCGAAGTCGGGTGCGACGAAGGTGGCGTCGGGACAGAGGCGCCGAGCGCGCTCGGCCGGCGTGGCGGAGAAGATGCCGAACCTCCGCGCCTCGTAGCTCGCGGTGGTCACGACCGCCCGCGGCCCGCTCCCCGCCACCACCACCGGCAGCCCGCGCAGCTCGGGCCGCCGCTGCAGCTCCACGCTCACGTAGAAGGCGTCCATGTCGAGATGTGCGTAGACGCGGTGCGGCTCGCTCACCGCAAAGAGGCTACGCCGGGCCAAGGACGAGATTGTGGTGCGACCTACTCGCGCAGGCCGGCGGCCTCGAGGGCGTCCGCGCGGTCGAAGAAGAACTGCTCGCGAACGACCCGCGCGCCGGAGACCGTCAACAGGGCGGCCCAGTCGCTGTCAAATCCCGCTCCGCTGCTTCGGCCACTGCCGACGATACGTCCGTGCACGAAGAGGCGACCGTCCCCGAAGTCGATGAACTCTTCAGGCGCAAACCGGAAGTCGCCCCACTCCGCGACCCAGCGCTCCTGGAAGCGAATGCGCTCGGTGCGACCGTGATACACGCCGTCGAAGCCGAGTCCGACGAACCGCGAATCGGATACGAGTTCGACCTGCGGGTCGTAGCGCGCAAAGGCCACCTCGAAGTCGCCTCGGTTGAGCGCCTCGTGACCCTGCTTGAGCAGGCGACGCAGGACCGCCTGGCGCAGGCGCGAATCGGGCGGCAACCGCCAGAGCAGCCGGTCGAGAATCGCCACGACGCCGGGGAAGCGAAGGCCGAGCCGCTCCTCCAGGCGGCGGCTGGAGCGGACATCCACGGCCAGTGGCTGTCGCACCATCGCTCTACGTGGGCTGGTGGATGGGTCGTATCAGCATCTCGTTCACGTCCACGTGAGACGGCTGCGTCAGCGCGAACATCACCGCCCGAGCGATGTCGTCCGGCTCCAGGGCGCCGCTCGGGCGGTTGTCGAAGAAGGGCGTGTCCACGGCGCCCGGCTCGATCAGGGTCATCTTGATGTCGGTCTCCGCGATCTCCTGGCGCAGCGCCTCGCCCATCGCCGTGACGGCGTGCTTCGTGGCCGAGTAGAGCGAGCCCGGCAGCGCGCGGCGGCCCGCGATCGAGCTGGTGAGGATGAGGTGGCCGGCGCCCAGTTTCTTGAAATGGCCAAGCGAGGCGCGGATCGAGAGCGCGCAGCCCAGGACGTTCGTGTCGATCATCGACTTCCAGTGCTCGACCGACTCCTCGAGAAAGCCGCGCTTGGCGCCGAAGCCGGCGTTCGCGAAGTAGGAGTCCATGCGGCCGAAGCGGTCGAGGGCCGCCTGGACCAGGGCCTGCTGGTCGTCCCAGCTGGTCACGTCGCAGCGCACCGCGATCGCCTTCTCGTCTCCGCCGAGCTCCTTCGCGAGCGCCTCGAGCTTGTCCTCCGAGCGCGCCGCCAGCACAACCCGGTGGCCGAACTCGACTGCGCGCTGCGCGGTGGCGGCGCCGATGCCCGTGCTGGCGCCCGTGATCACTAGGACTGGTTCGTCTGCCATGCGGGCAGGTTACGCTGCTGCGCGCGTGGCGCCCGTAGATCCCAGCGCGGTTCGCTTCCCCGCCGTGCCCGCCAGGGCGGGCCACTACGAGAGCTTCTACCTGAAGCTCTGCCATCCCTCGGAGCCGCTCGGGGCCTGGATCCGCTACACGGTGCACAAGCGGCCGGGCGACCCGCCCAAGGGGTCGCTCTGGTTCACGCTATTCGAGCCCGGCGGGCCTCGCGCTGCGAAGCTCACGGCCCCGGATCCGGCCACTGGCGGGCGCCACTGGCTGAGGGTGGGGGAGGCGCGCGTTGGTGCGGACGGCGCGAGCGGCCGGATCGGCGACGAGATCGCCTGGGATCTCACTATCGAGGACTCGGAGCAGCCGCTCTGGCACCTCCCGCTGGGCTGGATGTACCGGGCGCCGGTGCCCCGTACGAAGGTTCTGTCGCCGGCGCCGGCGGCGCGCTTCAGCGGCAGCCTGGCGGTGGACGGGCGTGAGATCCCGGTGGACGGCTGGCGCGGAATGGTCGGCCACAACTGGGGCGCGCAGCACGCGGAGCGCTGGATCTGGCTGCACGGGCTGACCGGGGACGGCGACTGGCTCGATGCGGCCATCGGGAAGGTGAAGCTGGGGCTGGTGACCACGCCGTGGATCGCCAACGGGGCGCTCAGCCTGGCCGGTGACCGCTTCGCGTTGCGGAAGGCGCAGCTCACGGAGGCGCCGGGCCACTGCACCTTCACGCTGTCGGGGAGCGGGGTGCGGGTGCGTGGCAGCGTGTCCGCGCCGCTCGAGCGCTTCGTGGGCTGGGTCTACGCGGACCCCGACGGCTCCGAGCACCACACCGTGAACTGCTCGATCGCCGACATGCGGCTGAGCGTGAGCCGGGGCGGGAAGGCGGCGTCGGAGCTCGTGGTGGAAGGAGGCGCCGCGTACGAGCTCGGCATGCGCGAGCAGGACCACGGCATACCGATCCAGCCGTTCCCGGACGGGTGAGGGCCTCGGCCGAAATCGTGATCGAGCGGCCGCCTCAGGCGGCCTGGGAGTGGGCCTCCGACCCTCGGCACTGGCACCGCTGGGAAGACGTCGGCGGTATCGATCCCGATGACTACGAGATCGTCGAGCAGGTGCCGCCGCGACGCCAGGTGGTGCGATCGGTGGCCGGCTCGGCTCCGTTCGAGAGCACGCTCGAGCTCTCGCCGGACGTGGGCGGCACGCGCGTCCGCCAGACGGTCACCGCGGGTCCGGACGATGCGCTCGCACGCTTCGTGTTCGTCGTGGCGCGGCCGCTTGTGCGGCGCAGCATGCGAAGGCGGATCGCCGCGCAGCTTGTGCGCCTGAAGGAGATGGTGGAGCTGGAGGCGGTGCTCTAGGGGCCGAGCCGCTCCGCCCGCCAGGAGCCGCCCACGCGCTCGTAGCGAAAGCGGTCATGCAGCCGATTGGGCCGGTGCTGCCAGAACTCCCAGGCTTGCGGCTCGAGGCGGTAGCCGCCCCAGTCGTCGCCGACCGGCAGCTCCGCGCCGTCGTGCTCGCGGTCGAGCTCCTCCACGCGCCGCTCGAGCCAGCCGCGGTCTGGCACCGGACGGCTCTGGGGCGACGCCAGCGCGCTCAGCTGGCTGGCGCGCGAGCGGCCGTGCGCGTAGGCCTCGGTCTCGCCCCGATCCACGCGCGCGACCGGCCCCTCGATCCTCACCTGGCGGCCCAGCTCCGGCCAGTGGAACAGCAGCGCCGCCCGGGGATTCGCCTCGAGCTCACCTGCCTTGCGGCTCTCGTAGTTGGTGAAGAACGAGAGCCCGCCGTCGTCGAAGCCCTTCAT
Source organism: Thermoleophilaceae bacterium (assembly GCA_036280695.1). Taxonomy (GTDB): domain Bacteria; phylum Actinomycetota; class Thermoleophilia; order Solirubrobacterales; family Thermoleophilaceae; genus JACVRW01. The sequence goes on along the minus strand of DASUQG010000382.1, from coordinate 2,921 downwards.
GAGGACCATTCGCGCAGACGGCGCTCCGTCCGGCGTGGCCGTGGCGAGCGCCACGGCGTGCGGCTCGAACGCGCGGTGCGTCTGCGCCTCCTCGAACCAGCGCCCGAACAGGGCGAGCGGGTCGTCGGTGAGGTCCTGCTCGTCGAAGGGCCGGTCCTGGATCTCGCTCACGGACCGCCTCCGCACACGGGCGGCACCGTCACGCCCAGGCGCCGCTTGAGCTGGCCCTCGGCGGGCCGGCCCGCGATCTTGCAGAAGGCGTAGCGCCCGGTGTCGAAGTCGATCCGCATGCGGTAGGGGTGGCCGAGCAGCCCGCCCGAGCTGGACTCCGTCTCGGTGAACTCGGCCGTCACGGCGAGGCACGCGTAGCGCCCGAAGCGCTGCGCGGTGCTGTCCTCGGCGCCGATCCCCGCGACGTTCCGGGGGAACGGCTCGCAGTCGATGCGCCTGATGGGGCCGCGCAGGTTTCCGGCGGCCACCCGCTCGCGGGCGTCGGCGAGCACCGAGGCGCTGGCCTCGTCGAGCAGCCGCCGCCGCGAGGCCACACCAGTGGTGGCAGCAGGGCCGTTTACGAGGCGCGGACGCTGCTCGCGCCGGATGCGGGCCTCGCGAGCCGCGCGTGCGCGCTGGCGCTCCTGCTGCTCGGCCCGCTCGCGCTCGCTCTTCGACTCCCGGATGCCCGGTGCGATCGCCACAGCGACGGCTATGAGCGCCACGAGCGCCACCACCAGGCCGACCTTTGCCACGGGCGGCATCCGGCGCCAGATCCAACCCGGGAGATCGATGATCCCCGGCATCGGCTCGTAGCGGTCAGGCTTGCGGTCCTGGGTTTGCACGAGCCAAGCATTCTGGCCAACATTCGGGATGCTGCACACGAACACAACTCGAACTTAAGGAGCCCCGATGCCGACAAGGACCGCAAACGCCCGCTGGAACGGCTCGCTGACCGAGGGTGACGGGACGATGCGCATGGCGAGCGGCGCCTACGAGGGCCCGTACTCGTTCCAGTCCCGCTTCGAGGAGGGCGACGGCACGAACCCCGAGGAGCTGATCGCGGCCGCGCACGCCGGCTGCTTCTCGATGGCCCTGTCGGGGGAACTGGGCAAGCACGGCCACGAAGTGGATAGCGTCGAGACCGAGGCGAGGGTCCACATCGACAAGGTCGACGACGGCTTCGCAATCAAGCGCATCGAGCTGCGCACACGCGCCTCAGTGCCCGGCATCGACGCCGGCGAGTTCCAGCAGCACGCCGAGGCGGCGAAGAAAGGCTGCCCGGTATCGCAGGCCCTTGCGGCCGTGGAGTCGATCGAGCTGGACGCGCAGCTGGCGGACTAGGGGGTGGGCGCTTTCCATTGCGAGATGGAAATGAAAAGCGCCCAACCCAGCGGAATTCGCCGCCGGTTGTCATAACGATTCTTATGGTGGATTGCGGTCGGCCGCGGACGGGATGGGCATACTGGGGCCCGTGCGCCTGGTGGCCCTCATCGCCGCGGTCGCGGCCGTTGCCCTCATTGCTGTCGCTTGGATCGGCCCTGGCGGGTCGCCCGATTCGGCGTCCGCTCAGCTTCCGCTTCAGGAGGTCACCTCGCCGCCGCCTGAGCATCACGCGGATTCGTCGCTCAAGACGTATGTGTTCCGCGTCGGGCCGTTCAGCATCGGCGGCTACCAGACCTTCAGGCACAACGACATCGTCAAGCCGCCGCCCGTGGCCGGCTCGATCGTCGGCATGGACGCCCGGATCGTGGATCCGAACGGCGACGAGGTTCCGCAGTCGCAGCTGATGCTGCACCACAACGTCTTCACGAACGGCGGCCCGGACAACACGCGCAAGGACGGCGCCTGTCCCAACAACGCCGTCAAAGAGCGCTTCTACGGCACCAGCGAGGAGCTCCGGCCGCTCACGCTGCCGCGTGGTTATGGATACCCGACGTCCCCCAACGACAACTGGAAGATGATCTGGATGGCGATGAACCATCGCCATCAGCGCCGCGAGGCCTACGTGGAGTACCGCGTGACCGTCGATCCGGCGAAGCTGACTCCGGTCACGCCGTACTGGCTGAGCGTCGTGCCGTGCGTATCCGACCCGCAGTACACCGTGCCGGGCGGCGGGCGGCCGGGCAGCAGGCACACGAAGTCGAAGACCTTCGTGATGCCGAAGGCCGGCCGCATCGTGGCCGTGGGCGGCCACCTCCACGGCGGCTCACACGCGCTGCGGCTGACCCAGCCGGCCTGCGGCAACCGCACGATCGCGCTGAGCGACCCGACCTACGCGGTCCCTGGCGACCCGATCTACAGGGTGCACCCGCTTCTCCACGAGCCCGACCCGAAGTCCATCTCCTGGACGCAGTGGAGCGACGGCTGGGCGATCGGCCGCGGCGACAGGCTGCGCGTGAGCGCGGTGTACGACGGCACGCGCCCGCACATGCGCGTGATGGGCATCTCGCACGTGTACCTGGCCGCCGACGACTCGGTCCAGCGCGGATGCGCGCCCGCGCCCACCCAGGCGCAAACGCTCGGCCCCGACTTCGACGGGCGCGACGCCCCGCCCGGCGTTCGGCTCACGCTCGCGCAGTGGCGCGGCATGGGCAGGGCGAGGCTGATCGACCGCCCGGCGGGCGTCTTCTCCCAGGCGAACGGCAACACGCGCGTCGTGGTGAAGAACTTCGCCTTCAACCCCCCGCTTGTGTCGATCCCCCGCGGCGCCACCCTGCGATGGAGCTTCCGCGACCGCTTCATCCACGACGCGACCGTGGTCCGCGGCCCGCGCGGCTTCGCCACCGCGACCGTGCGCAACCGCGACGAGCGCCACCGCTTCACCGTGCCGGGCGACTACCGCCTCTACTGTTCCATCCACCCGGTGCAGATGTCGCAGGTCGTGAAGGTCAGGTAGGGCGGGTACGACTCCCGCCCGGAGGGGATAC
>DASUQG010000381.1:0-11598 GCA_036280695.1 Thermoleophilaceae bacterium | reverse complement strand
CGGCGTCGCGGGGATGGCTCGTGACTATCGAAACGCCGCGGTCCTTCTCCCACCAGCGGAACGCCGGCATATCGTCGTTGTTTCCATGGAGCAGGCCGGCCTGGCAGGCGCCGGTCTGCGACGACCAGTCCGTCTCCCAGCGCACGAAGCGATGGCTTCCCTCCCGCAGCCAGCGCGCCAGCGTGGGAGCGTTGCCGTCACGCATGGCCCGCAGCAGGACCTGGTGGGCCAGGCCGTCGATCTCGAGGAAGATCACACCCGGGACGTCGCTCTCGGTGCGGTCGCCGCGCCGCCGCGCCTGCCTGCGCACCACGTTGCGGTACCACGACTCGTCCTCGTCGATGGCGAGCAGCGAGGCGAGCAGCGTCGTGAGCAGCGCCATTCCGATCGCGATGCCGACCCCGGTCCAGACGTCATCGATGCTCGCCCCGGGAACGAGGTCGATCGCGAATACCACGAGCACGCCGTTCAGCACGAGCGTGGCGAGCCCCAGCGTGACGACGCTGAGCGGCAGGGCAAGCCGCGCCAGGAGCGGCCACACGACCGCGTTGAGCGCGCCGACCACGACCGCGGCCGCGAGCGCGGTAGCGGGCCGATCCAGGTGGAAGCCGGGCAGCAGCGCGGCAAGCAGCAGCAGCGCGAGTGCATCGGCCAGCAGAACGAGAGCCGCGCGAAGCAGGCGGGCGGGGCTCACCGCCTAATCCAACCGCTTGACCTCGATCAGCTCCAGTCCGAGTGACTGGATCTGCTCGAGCAGCCCGTGGAGCTCCGCCTGATCGCGGATCTGACCGCGCAGCGTTGTCTCCGCCGGCTTCACCGAGGCCGTGAAGTCCTCGAAAACTTCCGTCACGGTGTCGCTGAGCCGGCCCTTCACTCTGATCTCGTAGCCAGCGGTGGCCACCGCGCGAGGATCGGCCGCTGCTGGGTGATGCGTCGTCACCCACGCAGGGTGATGCTGCGTCACCCGGCGCCGCCGTAGGTTCGGCCAATGTACGTGGCCGCGTCCGCAATGGTGTGGGTCTTCATCCTGCTGCCGCTCCTCGTGATCTGGGCCGTGGGCCTTGTCGACATCTTCCGCCGGGACCTCCCGCGAGGGACCAAGGCCGCTTGGGTCGTCATCGTCGTGCTGCTCCCCGTCGTCGGCACGATCGTGTATTTCCTACTCCGAAAGCCGACCGAGGAGGAGATCCGGCAGACGCGCCAGGCGCGGCGGGCGGCGGGCGAGTAGGTCGCCATGGCCACCGCGACACTCTCGGACGACCAACTCGGTGACCTGCTTGACCTGATCAAGGATGCCGACAGCGTCGAGCTGAAGCTGACCGTGCCGGAGTCTGCTCACTACGCGGCGGCTGCGGCGCTTGGGGTGGATCCACTCGACGCTCAGATCCGGCAGATCTACTTCTTCGACACGCCGGACCTGAGCCTGAACCGCCATGGAGTGGTGCTACGGGCACGGCGGGTTCAGCGCCGGGGCGGCGATTCGATCGTGAAGCTGAGACCGGTCATCCCCAAGCAGATCCCGAAGGGGCTGCGCAAGTCCGCCGGCTTCACGGTCGAGGTCGACGCGATGCCGGGAGGCTACGTCTGCTCCGGGACCCTGAAGGAGAGCCGCGAGAACGCGGACGTCAGGCAGGTCGTGGCCGGGTCCGAGTCGCTGGAAGCGCTTTTCTCCAAGCAGCAACGCGCCTTCCTGTCAGAGCACGCCCCGACAGACCTCTCACTGGGCGACCTATCGGTGCTTGGGCCGATTCTGGTGCTCAAGCTGAAGTTCGAGCCCGAAGGGTTCGAACGCAGGCTGGTCGTGGAGCTGTGGATGTACCCCGATGGGTCCCGCGTTCTCGAGCTCTCCACGAAGTGTGCGCCGGCTGAGGCGTTCATGGCGGCCGCCGAGACGAGGGCGTTCCTCTCCAGGAGAGGCATCGACCTCTCCGGCGAGCAGCAGACGAAGACGCTGAAGGCGCTCGAGTTCTTCGCAGCGCGTGTGAAGGGCGCGTGACGCTGCTATGTCTCTGGAGCGGCGTCGTCCCGCCGCGCAGGCCGGCCGAGGTTGCTGACGATCAGGGACACCACCGTCACGAGGTAGATCTGGCCGATGAGCGCCTCCGACACTGCCAGCGTGTGCCCGAGGTCGGTGCGGGCGACGAAGTCGCCGTAGCCGACGGTCGCCAGCGTCGTGAAACTGAAGTAGAGGCAGTGCGAGACCGTGGCCGCCTGGTCGCCCCCGAAGAACGGATCGCCGCCCAGCTTGTCGATCGCCCCATAGACGAATCCGAAGGCGATGCCGATCAGGATGTACAGGGAGAGCACCCCGAAGACGGCCTCGAGGCGCACCTGCCCGGTCGCGCGCAGGTCCCGGACGACGCCGACGGCGACGGCCGGCGGGCCGAGTGCGACGAGCGCTGCGTTCATGCATCGCGCCGCGCCATCTCCGATGCCGCCTGCCGTGGCGCGCACGACTGCCACGGCGAGTGCGGCGACGGCCAGAGCAGTCGCAACCTGGATCAGCCGAGGCGTCAGGTTTGCTGCGCGGAACGCGAGCAGCAGGCAGGCGCCGGCCAGCCCGGTCACGATCACCTGCTGGACCGCACCCGGATCGACGGTCCCCTGTACGGCCACGGACAGGACACACGCAAGCAGCAAAAGGCCATAGCGGCCGGTTCTGCGCGTCTGTCGCGGCATGTCGATACGTATTCCGGTAGCGGCCGCGCATCCCTGCCATGAGCGCCGTGAGCCCAGCCCCGGAGCGAACCGAAGACGCGGGCAAAGGGCTCGGCCTCCCGATCGCGATCTTCGCCTCGGCGCAGTTCGTGATGGTGCTCGACAGCAGCGTGATGAACGTGTCGATCTCGCAGATCGTCCAGGACCTGGATACGACGATCCAGGGCGTGCAGCTCGCGATTACGGCATACACGCTGGTGATGGCAGCGCTCATGCTCGCCGGAGCCAAGCTCGGCGACATACTTGGCCGCGACCGCACGTTCGCACTCGGCCTCGCGATCTACGGGCTGGGCTCGCTTACCACGGCCCTGAGCCCCAACCTGACCGTCCTGCTGATCGGCTGGTCGTTGATCGAGGGGATCGGCGCGGCCCTCGTGATACCGGCGATCGTGTCGCTGATCGCCGCCACGTACAGCGGCCCGCAACGAGCGCTGGCGTTCGGCATCGTCGGCGGAGTGGCCGGCGCGGCGATCGCCGCCGGGCCGCTGATCGGCGGCTGGTTCACCACGGAACTGAGCTGGCGCTACGTCTTCGCCGGCGAGACGCTGATCGTGATTGCGATCCTGCTCCTGCGTCGCAGGCTCCGCAGGGCGCCGGCGGTGGAGCACCCTCCCAAGCTCGATGTGGTCGGGGTCGCGCTCTCGACGCTGGGGCTCGGCTTCGCGGTCTTCGGGATTCTCAAGAGCAGCGAGTGGGGCCTGATAGAGCCACGCGGAGCACTCACGATCGGCGGGGAGGAGATCACGCCATTTGGCTTCTCGGCCGTCCCGTTCCTGATCCTCGCGGGCCTCGGCTTTATCGCTGCCTTCGTGTTGTGGGAGGAGCGGCGTGAGCGCAAGCGCCTCGACACGCTGCTCGACCGCTCGCTTCTGAGGATCAAACAGCTGCGCGCCGGCCTTTCGACACTGATGATGCAGCAGCTCATCCTGTTGGGGACGTTTTTCGTGCTGCCCGTATACCTGCAGGTCGTCCTCGGACTCGACGCCTTCGAGAGCGGCAAGCGCCTGTTCCCGATGTCGGTGTCGATGTTCATCGCCGCGCTGGCGGGCCCGAGGCTGGCGGCGGGCTTCGCGCCGAAACGCGTCGCTCAGGCCGGTCTGCTGGCCCTTGTCGCGGCGTCCGTGTTCCTGCTCGGGACCATCGACATCGAGCTCCGCGGGACCGAGTTCGCGGTGTCGCTGACCCTGTTCGGCATCGGCGCGGGCCTGCTGCTCTCCCAGCTCGGGAACGTGATCATGTCCTCGGTCGATCCCGCCAAGATCAACGAGGCGGGCGGCCTTCAGGGCACGGCCCAGAACCTCGGTGCCTCACTCGGCACGGCACTCATCGGTGCCGTGCTGATCGCGGCGCTGACCAACGGCTTCGTCTCACAGGTCAAGGACAATCCCGCGATTACTCCGCCAGTTCGCGCTGAGGTGACCCAGATCGCCGAGAAGGGCATTCCGATCGTGCCGGTGGACGACGTCGAGCGCGCGGCGCGCGACCAAGGGGTTCCCACCGACGAGGCGAAGGCGATCGCCGACGACTACGGCGGCGCCCAGCTTCAGGGGTTGAAGCGCGCGCTCGGTGCCGTCGCGATCTTCGCGCTGCTCTCGCTCTGGTTCACGAGGGGGCTGCCCGGACGGGCTCAGGCTCCCCCTGCTCGAGCGCCTTGAAGATGGCCCAGCCGACGGCGACCATCGGGACGGCGAGAAACGCGCCGACGATGCCGAGCAGCTGGCTGCCGACGATCACCGCCGTGAGCGTGACGATCGGATGCAGGTTCACCGTCTGCTGGTAGACGAGCGGGGTCACGAACATGCTGTCGAGTTGCTGGCCGACCAGAATGACGGCTGCCATGGCCACGGCGCCGCCGGTGCCGACGGCGGCCAGCGTCACGAGCACCGTGAGCGTGCCTGAGACCCACGCGCCGAGGATCGGGACGAAGAGCGACACGAACGTCAGGAGCGCGAGCGTGCCGACGTGCGGCGTGCCGATTACCAGCATGCCGATGGTGATCACGATGGTGTCGATGAGCGCGATGAGACTGATGCCGCGGATGTAGCCGCTCGCGCCGTTCCAGGCGGCGGAGCCTGCCATGGCCACGCGGTCGCGGCGCTCCGGGCTGAAGCGGTCCCGGATCCATCCCCAGATCGCATCGCCGCTGGTGATCAGGTAGAGCAGGAAGACCAGGGTCAGTAGGGCGCTGCTGACAATCTGGGCGGTGAACGACAGGGCGCCCAGTGCACCCTCCAGCAGACCGCCCGCAGCGCCCTTCGCGGCCGGCAGAATGCTCTTGAGGAAGTCGCGAATCGCTTCCTCGTGCTGCTTGACCCAGTCGTTGTTGTCACGCAGCCACGCGACGACATCGTCGGCGCCGTCGCTGATGTCCTCGCCTACGCCGCCGAGGTTGCCGAACAGCGCGTCCGCGAACACCCACGCCAAACCCAGCCCGATCAGCACCACGAGCACGAGGCTCCCCGCGACAGCGAGCCCGCGCGAGACCCCACGGCTGGTGGCCCAGCCGATGAGCGGCAGGAGCTGGGTGCTGATCAGCGCCGCCACGATCAACGGGACGGTCGCGCTCCGCGCGTACCAGATAGCCCCGCCGACGAGGAGCCAGCCGGCGGTGATCAGCAGCGCCTTGGCGCTCCAGCGGGCCATCGCGCTGCCGGCGGAGGCACGTTCCGGTACCACGGCTGACAAGCCTCCATCAGCGCCGGGCTACGGCCAATCACCCTAGGCGGGTGATTCGCCCCTACCCGGTGGCTTGAAACGCTGGCTGAAATGTGTCGCTGGATGGCTTGGCTCGGCCAGCCCGTGCTTATCGAGGAGCTCCTCTTCAGGACGCAGCACGGGATCGTGGATCAGAGCCTGCACGCGCGGATGGGTGCCGAGCCGACCAACGGCGACGGATTTGGCCTTGGCTGGTACGGCGGCGGCGAGGGGCCGGCCGTTTACCGCAGCATCTCCCCCGCGTGGTCCGACGCAAATCTCCGCGAGCTCGCCGCGCACACGGAGTCTCCGCTGTTCCTCACCCATGTAAGGGCTGCGATCGGGTCGCCGGTGCAGGAGACGAACTGCCACCCATTCCGCCGCGGGCGCTGGCTGTTCGTTCACAACGGCTACATCGCCGACTTTCAGCTGCTCAGAAGGGACCTGATGCTGGCGGTCGATCCAGGCCTGTTCGCCGAGATCCATGGCTCGACCGACACGGAGGTGGTGTTCCACCTCGCGCTGACACTGGGGCTCGAGAGCGACCCGGTCGACGCGCTCGAGAGAACGGTTGGGGTCATCGAGGCGGCGGCGGAGGCCCGCGGGGTGAAGGGCGCCGTACAGGCGACCTTCGGAGTCTCGGACGGCGCGAGTCTGTGGGCTGTCCGGTACTCGACCGAGGGCAGCGCACGGTCACTGTTCGCGTCGGCCGACGTTGAGACCGTGCGCCGACTGCACCCTGACAACCCGCGGTTCAAGCGCCTCGGCGCCGACGACCGTCTGATCGTCTCGGAGCCGTTCTCCGATCTGCCCGGCGTCTGGCGCGAGATCCCGGAGGCCACGGCCGTGACGGTGCGCCACGGCGGGGTCCTGGAGGAGCGGCCGTTCAGCCCGCGGCCCGTGGCGGTCCCGGAGCCCGCGTGATCGACGTTCGAGCTTCGCTCGAGGAGTATCGCGGGGTCCGTGAGGCGCTCGAGAGCGCGGTGTTGCCGCTCGCCACGTCGGTCGACGGTCGTCGCTTCAGCTTCCAGACGCCGCTCCACGATCTCGAGCTCGAGGCCGGCGGCTACGTGACGATCGAGGGTGGCGGTCCGCCGCGGCTCGGACAGGTGATCTCGCTCGAGCTCCACAGCGACGACGCCACGGGCCCCGGCCTGCCGCAGGTGCGAATCCGCACCGGCAGCGGCGAGGGGGTCGTACTGGATGGCGATGGGCGGCCGTTCCACGACGCGACCGTGCATCCGGCCGACCCGGGCGAGGTCGCCGCCTGGCTTGGCCGGATCCGCCCCGCGCGCGCCGTGCTCGAGGTCGGGGAGCTGGCGCTGGCGGACGGCGTGAGCATCGGGCTGGATGGTGGCGGCTTCGGGCGCCACACCTTCCTGTGCGGCCAGTCCGGTTCCGGCAAGACCTACTCGCTCGGCGTGCTGCTCGAGCGGCTGCTGATGGAGACCAGGCTGCGCGTGGTGGTGCTGGACCCGAACTCGGACTACGTGCGGCTGGCCGAGACGCGCGCGGACGCCGACGCAGCCGCTCTCGAGCGCTTCGGTCCCGTGGCCGACTCGATCGCGGTGCGCGGCGGCGTGGGCAGTCCTGCACCAATCCGAGTTCGCTTCCGAGAGCTCAGCCCGGCGCTCCAGGCAGCCGTGCTGCGGCTCGACCCGCTCGCGGACCGCGAGGAGTACGCGGAGCTGACCGCGCTCGTGGAAGACGAGAGCATCCGGAGTCTTTCCGACCTCGACCATGTCGAATCGAAAGAGCTCAAGCTGCGGGCCCACAACCTCGGAGTCGAGCGCTGGGGCATCTGGCCGGGGCCTGAGGGCGAGTCGCTGCTGGCGGAGCTGGAGGACCCGGCCGGGCCCCGCTGCCTCGTCGTCGATCTCGGCTCACTGGAAACGCGCGAGGAGCAAGCGATCACTGCCGCCGCGGTGCTCGAGCGCCTCTGGCGCCGGCGTGCGACTCGCGAGCCGATCGCGATCGTCATCGACGAGGCCCACAACGTCTGCCCGGCGGAACCCGCCGGACCTATCACGGCACTTGGGACCGAGGAGGCGATCCGCATCGCGGGCGAAGGGCGGAAGTTCGGCCTCTACATGATTGTCGTGACCCAGCGCCCGCAGAAGGTGCACGAGAACGTGCTCTCGCAGTGCGACAACCTCGTCCTGATGCGGATGAACTCGACCGCCGACCTCGCCCACATCGGCCAGGTCTTCTCGTTCGTCCCGCCCGGCCTGATCGATCGTGCCGCGACGTTCCATCAGGGCGAGGCCCTCGTCGCCGGCAAGATCGCGTCGCATCCGGCATTGATCCGCTTCGGCGCGCGCATCACGGAGGAAGGCGGCAGCGACGTCGCGGGGTGGGCGTAGATGCTCATCGAGGACTATGGGCTGATCGGCGACCTGCAGACCGCGGGGCTGGTCGGTCGCGATGGAGCGGTTGACTGGCTGTGCCTACCGCGCTTCGACTCCGCGTCGTGCTTCTCAGCGCTGTTGGGCGACGAGCGGCACGGTCGCTGGCTCGTGGCCCCGGCCGGGGAGGTCAGCGGCAGCTCTCGCCGCTACCGACCCGGGACGCTCATCCTCGAGACTGAGTTCGAGACCGCCGATGGCATGGTCCGGGTCATCGACTTCATGCCGCGGCGCGCCCAGGGCCCACCGCGTCTGATGCGGATCGTGGAGGGCCTGCAAGGTCGTGTTCCAATGCGAATGGAGCTTTCGCTGCGTCCGGACTACGGGTCGATCGAACCATGGATCGAGCTGGCGCCGGATGGTGCCATCGCCACCGCCGGTCCTGATGGGTTTCGGCTCAGCACGCCGCTGCCCCTGGTGGTAGAGGCCGGAACCGTGAGCGCGAAGTTCGTCGCGGTAGAGGGCGCACGCGAGCGGCTGACCCTGACATGGCATCTCTCCTACGAGGAGAGTCCGCCCGTCGAGGACGCCGACTCCGCCCTCGCGCGCACGGAGGGCTGGTGGCGCGAGTGGAGCGGCCGCTGCAGCTACGAGGGCGCGTACCGCGACGAGGTCCTGACGTCGCTGATCGCCCTCAAGGCGATGACCTCGGAAACGACCGGAGCGGTGATTGCGGCGCCCACGACATCGCTGCCGGAGGACATCGGCGGCGAGCGGAACTGGGACTACCGCTACTGCTGGCTGCGCGACTCGGTGCTCGCCCTGGAGGCGCTGCTCACGGCCGGCTATACCGACGAGGCACTGGCCTTCCGCGACTTCCTCCTGCGCGTCGGCACCGGCGACCCGACGGCCGTCCAGATCATGTACGGCGTCGGCGGCGAGCGGCGCCTGACCGAGTTCGAGCTACCGGATCTGCCGGGTTACGAGGATTCCCGTCCCGTGCGGGTCGGCAACGCGGCCTCCGAGCAGTTCCAGCTCGACGTCTACGGCGAGGTGGCCGGGGTCATGTTCATCGGCGCCGAGGTACTCGGCAGGATCGAGCGGCGCCTGTGGCCGCGCTGGCGGGCCATCGTCGAGCACGTCGAGACGATCTGGCGCAACCCGGACGACGGGATCTGGGAGGCGCGCGGCCCGCAACGGCATTACACGTACTCGAAGGTCATGGCCTGGGTCGTGTTCGACCGCGCCGTGCGGCTGGCCGAGCAGTTCGAGCTGGACGGGCCCGTCGAGCGCTGGAAGCAGGTCCGCGACGAGATCCATGCAGAGGTCTGCGAGCGTGGATACGACAGCGAGCGCCGCACCTTCACCCAGTACTACGGATCCAGCGAGCTCGACGCCAGCGTCCTCAATATCCCGCTCGTGGGCTTCCTGCCGGGCACGGACGAGCGCGTCACCGGAACGATTGACGCGGTCTGGCGAGAGCTCGGTCGCGACGGCTTCGTCTCCCGGTACTCGACGGCAGAGACCGACGACGGACTGGCGGGTGACGAGGGGCAGTTCCTGGCATGCTCGTTCTGGCTGGTCAGTGCGCTCGCTCGGGCGGACCGCGCGGAGGAGGCGCGCACGCTTTTCGAACGTCTCCTCGCCCTGACCAACGATCTCGGTCTACTCGCGGAGGAATACGACGTGCCGCGCCAGCGACAGGTCGGAAACTTCCCCCAGGCATTCAGCCACCTTGCCCTGATCGTCGCGGCGCGCGAAATCTCGAGTGCGTCAGTGCACCAGCGCCTTGAGGCCGATGAGGGCGGCGCCGATTCCTCCCACGGCGGCCGCGTGCAGGAGCGCGCCCCCAGTCCCGGATCCGGATAGTCGCGCTGCGAGGAACCCATAGCCGGCAATCAGGCCCACGCCTGTCCACTTCGACAGCGTGAAGGCGAGGGCGGTGTCCATGACGCCTGCGGCAGCGAGCACGAAGAACAGTGCCGGGAAGCCGGCCCCGAACGTCACCGCGGCGCCGTCGATGACGAACTCCCGGACCCTGGAAGCTTGGACCGGCCTTCGCGTCCGCGCCTCGGCCCCGACGATCTCGCTGTAGGCCTCCGCCAGCCCCACGGCGAGCGCCGCGCCCGCCACGGTGGCGGCCACCGCACCGCTCGCAGGGGGGTGATCCTCGAGGGCGACCACAAGCGCCAGACCGATGATGGCTCCATAGATGACGCGTGCCACGTCGCGCGATCCGAGGTGGTCATCGATCGCGCCGCGCAGGCCTCTCCGTCCGGACACAGTCGTGATTGTCACCCACTCCGGGTGATGGCGGCTCACCCGCAACCGTGGAATCGTTGCCGTTCATTGTGAGGACTCCCGTCGGATCTGCCTTTCGCATGGGCGGTTCGATCGGCGCTGCCGTCGTTAGGCCCACGGTGCGCCGCATCAATCGCACCGCGGTCGCCACGCTTGACGGCCTCTTGGCCTCACGGCTCGCCGGTGATGTGGTCGAGCGCCTGGCGGCGAGTCCGCTCGCCGCGCGCGCAGCGCACGGCGCGCTCCAGGGGCCTCTCGTGGAGGCGCTCGCGGGTGACCTGGTGCGCTACAGGGTCGCCGACCGCCTGCTCTCAGAAGGGCTGGTGGAGCAGACCGCGGCGCGTGTGCTCGAGGGAGAGGAGTTGGAGCACGTGGTCCAAGCCGCGCTCGAGAGCCCGACGGTCGAGCGGCTCATCGCCAGTGCGATCGAGAGCCGCCTGCTCGACCAGGCGGTTGTACGCCTGCTGGAAAGCGATGACCTCTGGTTGATCGTCGACGAGGTCGCGAGCAGCCCGGCGGTCACCACCGCGATCGCCCAGCAGAGCGCCGGCTTCGCCGAGCAGGTTGCGGGCGGTGTGCGAGCGCGCTCGCGCAGCGCGGACGCCTGGGTCGAGCAGCGCGCACGGCGGGCATTTCGGCGCCGCCCGGCGCCGCCACCCGGCCCGGAGGCGGGGTGAGCTTCGCGGCCGATCGGGCGCAGGCCGTGGTCCGCCCGGCCCATGCGGCCGAGGCGCCCGCGCCGCCACTCACGTACGTGGGCATCGTCACACGTGCCATCTCCTTCGCGGTCGACGCGGCGGTGATCCAGTTCGTGGCGATCGCCGTGGCCGGGACCTTCGCGCTGATCCTGTCCGTGCTCTCTCCACCTGACAAATTCGACGGAGTGCTCCTTGTGGTGGGAAGCGCCGCCTATGGGCTCTGGCTCGTGGGGTACTTCGTCGTGTTCTGGTCGGCGACAGGCCAGACCCCGGGTAACCGGCTGTTCCAGATTCGCGTTTGTCGGGCCGTCGATGGCACAGCGCCGAGCGCAGGCGCCGCACTGCTCCGGTTTGGTGGATTGATACTCGCCGCGCTGCCGCTCTTCGCCGGCTTTCTCCCGATCCTGCTCGATGACCGCCGCCGCGGTGCCCACGACATGATCGCCGGCACTGTGGTCGTGCCTGCTCCGCCTGTAGAGATCACATCCCGTCGCTAGGAACTGACGCCTGGTTACCGTTTCTGTGCTCGCTCCATACGTCGCGCAGCGACGGCGGTGTCAGTGCCTGCTCGTGCATAGCCGCGACAGCTTGTGAGGCCGCCAGCCTGTCCTTGGAGGGCAGCTCGACGGATGTTGCGAGCAGGACGACGATGGTCAGTGGCAAGGCGGCCACAAGCCTCCGGCTCGTCTCGAAGCCGTCGATCCCGGGCATGCCCACCGCGACCAGCGCCAGGTCGGGGCGCAGTGTGACTGCCAGCTCGAGCGCCTCCTCGGCCGAGGCAGCTTCGCCAACGACGTCGAAGCCCGGCGCAGCATTCACGACCGCACGCGTCGCGCGCCGAG
>DASUQG010000380.1:0-3616 GCA_036280695.1 Thermoleophilaceae bacterium | reverse complement strand
CACATGTTGAGCCGAATAACACCGGTAAGGGAGTCCCACTCGAGGTAGGGCCGTGGCCCGCCGCGGAGGACACCCGGACTTGCTACGACAGCAGGCCCAACTACCGGACTCGACAGCGGCAGGCTGGGGCCACTCTTGCTCACTTTTGCATGACATGTATGCAAAACGTGGAGAGAGTCGCGCGCCCGCCGGGCCCCGGCCGCGAATCGGGCCCCGGTCGCGAACCGGGCTTGCCGCCCGATAGCGTTCGCCCTCAATGCGGTCGTTCGCCGATCATCTCCACGCGCCCTCGGGGAAGGGCGCCCTCGCCGGGGCTCCCTACACGGGCGCGGCCGGCGGCGCCGCGTGCGGCGACGTTGTGCGCATCGCGTTGCGGATTGAGGGTGAGCGGATCGTCGAGGCGGGCTTCGATGCCGAAGGGTGCGGCGCCCTGACCGCGGCGGCAAGCGCAACAGTGGAGCTGGCCGAGGGCGGGACCTTCCTCAGTGCATGCCGTTTGGGCGCAGGAGACGTGGCGGACGCGCTGGGCGGACTCACGCCGCCCAAGCGCCACGCGGCGGAGCTCACCGCCGATGCGCTGCACCGAGCGCTCGGTGCCGCGGCGAAGCACGGGGCCGTGAGGGTTCAGAGGAGCACGAGACGCACGCTCGTTGCCATGAGCGGCGGCGTGGACAGCGCCGCGGCTGCCCAGCTCGCGCTCGACGCGGGCGACGAGGTGGTCGCGGTGACGCTCGAGCTCTGGGCCGATCCCGCCACGGACGGGGACAAGAGCTGCTGCTCCCCGCAGGCCGTGATCGGCGCCCGCCACCTCGCGCACCGGATGGGCATCCCGCATCTCACACTCGACCTGCGCGAGCGCTTCCGCGCCGAGGTGGTCGATCGCTTCCTCGACGGCTACGCGGCCGGGCGGACGCCGAACCCGTGCGTGCGCTGCAACGGCGAGGTGCGCTTCGACGCGATGCTGGAGCTGGCCGATGCCCTCGGCGCCGCTCGGCTCGCCACCGGCCACTACGCGCGCATCGCGCGCGACGAGCACGGCCCGCTCGTGCGCGCCGCCGCCGACCCCGCCAAGGACCAGAGCTACATGCTCGCGAAGCTCGACCCGGCGCTGCTCGACCGGCTCAGCTTCCCGCTCGGCGGTCTCACGAAGGACGCCGTGCGCCAGCTCGCGCGCGACGCCGGGCTGCCGGTGGCCGACAAGCGCGAGAGCCAGGACCTCTGCTTCGTGGCGGGCCTCGGCGGGCGCGCCTTCCTTCAGCGCCACGGCGGGCCGCGCCTACGCAAGCCGGGCGAGATCGTGGACCGCCAGGGCCGCGTGCTCGGCCGCCACGAGGGCCACCACAACTACACGGTCGGCCAGCGCCGCGGGCTCGGCATCGCGACTCCCGAGCCCGTGTACGTGCTCGAGAAGGACGCGGCCACGAACCGCGTCGTGGTCGGCCCGAGGCAGGAGCTCGCCACCCGCACCGTGATCCTCGAGGACGCCAACCTTCACCGCCCTGCGGCCGAGGTCGAACAGGTGCGCCTGCGCTACCACGCGAAGCCCATCGCCTGCCGAGCTTTCGAGCGCCGCGGCGAGGTGCTCCTGGAGCTCGAGCGCGACGCCCAAGCGGTGGCCCCAGGGCAGCTCGCGTGCCTGATGCGTCAGGATCGTGTCGTGGGCGAGGGAACCATCGGAGAGCCGCGGTGACGGAGCTGCCCGAGCGCATCGACCTCGAGGCGCCGCTGTCGGGCGACTTCCAGGCCGTCGTGCGGCTGATCATCGGCGGGATCGCGGAGCGCGTGGACTTCGCCTTCGAGGAGATCGACGACCTCCAGCTCGCCGTCGAGCGGCTGCTGGCGGAGGCCGGCCAGGTGGGCAGCGTGCACATGTCGTTCGAGGTCGGCGAGGCCAGCATCCGCACCCGGGTCGGCCCGCTGTCCGAGACCGCGGTGGCGGACGCGCTGCGCGACGGCGACGCGCCTCCCGGCCAGCTGACGCTGCGCCGTATCCTGCAGACCGTTGTGGACTCGTTCGGAGTGGAGGACGCCGGAGGCGGCGCCATCGTCGTGCGACTAGAGAAGCTCAAGGGCATGCCGTGAGCGCTTCGCAGCGCCGGTCGGCGGTGTCGTCGGAGAAGGCGCGTGAAGAGGACCGGGCCCTGCTGCGCCGCTACCACGAGGGCGGGGACACGACCGCGCGCGAGGAGCTGATCGAGCGCCACCTGCCTCTGGTGCGCTCGCTCGCGCGGCGCTACGCGGGTCGTGGCGAGTCGCTCGAGGACATCGAGCAGGTGGGCGCCATCGGCCTCATCAAGGCGATCGACCGCTTCGAGCTCGAGCGCGAGGTGTCGCTCGCCACCTACGCCACGCCGAACGTGGTCGGCGAGATCAAGCGCCACTTCCGCGACAAGGGCTGGGCCATCCGCGTGCCGCGCGCGCTCCAGGAGCTGAACGCGTCCATGTCCGGGGCCATCGAGCGCCTCACCGGTCGCCTCGGCCGCTCGCCGAGCATCGCGGAGATCGCCGAGGAGCTGAAGACCACGCCGGAGGAGGTGCTCGAGGCCATGGAGGTGGGCTCGGCATACTCGACGGTCTCGCTCTCGACCGGCCCCGGCGGCGACGAGGAACTGGATCCGCTCGAGACGATCGGTGGCGAGGACGAGGAATTCGAGCGCTCCGAGGACCGCGCCGCCCTCGAGCCCGCGCTCGACCGCCTGCCGCCGCGAGAGCGCGAAATCCTGCGGATGCGATTCGAGGAGGGGCTGCCCCAGACGCAGATCGCACAGCGCGTCGGCCTCTCCCAGATGCACGTCTCGCGCCTGATCCGCAAGTCGCTCTCGATCATGCGCGAGGAGCTCCTGCGGCTCCCGCCCGGGACCGCCTAACCGCTGCGTTAAGCGCACATTTTGGTTCCCGGGAACGGGACTCAAACCGTCGAATCAGCGAGTATCTTGCCGCGCGGGAGGCACTTCTGCCTGCCGAAACGACAGCTGGAGGGATTAATGGGAAAGCTCGGTAGACGTGCGCTGGTGCTGCTCGTTGCCTGCCTGTCCCTGATCGTGATCAGCGCCTGTGGCGACGATGACGATGATGGTGGCGGTGGCGGTGGCGGCGGGGCCAAGGAGGGAGGATCCATCACGATTTCGGAAACCTCTCAGCCTGACTACATGGATCCGGCGCTGAGCTACACGGTGAACGGCTGGGAGCCGCTCTCGACCGTCTACACGGGGCTGGTCGCTTATAAGCGCGCCGAGGGCGAGGAGGGGTCGCAGCTGATCCCCGGCCTCGCGCAGGAGCTGCCGAAGGTGTCCGAGGACGGCCTGACCTACGAGATGACGCTCCGCGAGGGGCTCAAGTACTCGGACGGCTCGCCGGTGAAGGCATCGGACTTCGAGCGCACGATTCAGCGTGTGCTCAACCTCGAGTCGGGCGGATCGGCCTTCTACCTCGGCATCGAGGGCGCCGAGGCGTACGTGAAGAACGGCAAGGCCGAGGCCGACATCCCCGGGATCGAGACGGACGACAAGGCCGGCACGATCACGGTGACCCTGACCGAGCCGGACGGCACGTTCTCGAACGTGCTGGCGATGCCCTTCGCCGCGCTGGTGCCGGGCGACACGCCGTTCAAGAACCT
>DASUQG010000379.1:0-3104 GCA_036280695.1 Thermoleophilaceae bacterium | reverse complement strand
TCACGAAGTCGGCGTCGCCTCGCGTGCGCTCGGCCACCTCGGGCGACTCCTCCACGTCCACCCCGACCCACTCCACGTCCGGGTTCAGAGCCCGGAAGAGATCGACCGAGTCGCCGGCCCCGCAGCCCAGGTCCAGCACGCGCTTGGGCCGGAGGCGGGCCGCGTAGTGATCGGCCAGCACCTGGCGGCTGTGGTCACGGGGAATGCGCGAGCCGAGCAGTTCGCCGAGGTCGTCGCCGAGCATGGCCGCGAAGCCTCGCAGGCGCGCGACACGCCGCGGCGCTGAGAGGTCCGATTCGGCGGGAGGAGACCACCTGCCCTGATCGAAACCGGGTGCAATGCCGGACCTCACTGCGAAGCGCACCCTCGTAAAGTCGCCGCCTGAGCTGTGGGAGGAGCTGAGCGAGGTAGACCGCCTCGCGAAGCACCTCAGCGCGTTCGGCGAGATCACCATCACCAAGCTCGAACCGGAGCACACCGTCGCCTGGGAGGGCGAGCGAGCGAGCGGCACCGTGTCGATAGAGCCCTCCGGCTGGGGGACGAAGGTGACGCTGCACGCCGAGCTGCCCGAGCCGGAGCAGCCGGATCCGGAGCCCGAGCCCGAGCCCGAGCCGGAACAGGCCCCGGCGGAGCCCGCCACAGAAGCTCAACACGTTGCGGGACCATCCGTCCCGCTTTGTGTTGAGCTTCCCGCAGAGGCGCCCATCGAAGAGCCCGAGGTCGGCTCCCAGGAGTCGGCGGTCGAGCCAGAAGCGGAGCTGGAAGCCGAGCCGGAAGTGGAGCCGACCCGCCGCCGCGGCTTCTGGGGCTGGCTGTTCCGGGAGCGGACCGATTCGCCGGCGCGCGCGGTGATGGCGGCGGAGGCGGAGCCGGTCGCGGCGGAGCCCGAGCCTTCAGTGCCGGAGCCCTCGGAGCCGAAGCCCTCGGAGCCGGAGCCCTCAGCGCCCGAGCCGCTCGAGTCGATCGCGGACGAGGCCGAGCCGCCGGCGGACGAGGCCGAGCCGGAGCCCGAGCCCGGCCCGCTCGACGCTGAGCCGGCCCAGCCGGACGGCCCGGTCGCGCTCGATCCCGAGCGCGCTCTCGTGATTCTCGACGAGGCGCTCGACACGCTTGGCGCTGCGCATCACCGGCCGTTTTCGCGCGGTTAGTCGCAGACACGTCGCACAGAAGTCGCACACGGGGCACTCTGGTAGTCGATGGGGAGCCCTGTTACACGGCGGCGCTTTGTTCAGGCCTCGGCCGCGGGCGCGCTGGCGGCCGCGCTCGAGCCGAGCGCTCTCGCGCCGGGCGCCTTCGCGCAGCGGCCGGACGGTCCCAACGTGCTGCTCGTGATCATGGACTCGCTCCGCGCCGACGCGGTCTACGAGCCCTGGGTCCGCACCCCGACGATGGATGCCCTCGCGCGGCAGGGCATGCGCTTCACGAACGTGTTTCCGGAGGGGATGCCCACCGTCCCCGCGCGCAACGCCATCCTCAGCGGCCGCCGCCAGTTCCCCTTCCGAGGCTGGTACGACCGGCGCGGCCTGATCGCCGCACCCGGCTGGGAGCCGCTCGACCACGTGGACGCCTCCTTCCTCAGCGTCCTGCGCCGGGCGGGCTGGTGGACCGCCTACGTGACGGACAACCCCTTTCTCGGCTACGCGCCCCCGTACGGCCGCTTCCGGGGCAGCGTGAACCGATTCGTCCGCACAGGCGGCCAGATCGGCGGCAACCAGCCGGTCTCGAGCGTGCCCCGCAAGGTGCTTCGCCACTGGCTCCACCCCGCCAACGACGACCCCCGCACCCGCCGCCGGGTCGGTCTCTACCTCGCCAACAGCCGGCCCTGGGAGGGTCCTGACAACACCTTCGCCGGGCGCGTCTTTCGCAACGCGATCGGAGAGCTCAACCACGCCGCGGCCCGGCGCGGCCCCTTCGCGCTCGTGGTGGACACCTACGAGCCGCACGAGCCCTGGACGCCCTCGCCGCGCTTTCTCGACATGTACGGCGGCTGGGACGGGCCGGAGCCGGCGATGCCGCAGTACGGCAGCGCCCGCAGCTGGCTCGGCCCCGGCCAACGCCGCCCCGTGATCGGCAGGATGCGTGACCTCTACGCCGCCGAGGTCACGATGACGGACCACTGGCTCGGCATGCTGATCGACCGGCTGCACGCGCTCGACCTCGAGCGCGAGACGGTGATCGCGCTGGTGGGCGACCACGGCATCCTGATCGGCGAGCACGGCTGGACCGGGAAGGTGCAGACGGCCCTCTACCCGTCGCTCATCCGCGTGCCGCTGATCGTGGCCCACCCCGACCGTCGCCGCGCAGGCGCCGCGAGCGACTGGTTCGCCTCGACCCACGACCTCGCTCCGACGATCCTCTCGATGGCCGGCGTACGCCGGCCCGGGCGCATGACCGGCGTGGACCTGTCGCGTCCGATGCGCGGCCGCCGCCTGCCCGAGCGCGACTACGCCTGGGGCGGCTACTCCGACTCCTTCTTCATCCGCTCCCGTAGCTGGATGCTCTGGGGCTACAACAAGCCCGGCAACTTCAAGCTGTTCGACCTCCGTCGCGATCCGGGGCAGTTCCACAACGTGGCCGCGCGCCACCCCGACATCGTCCGGGCGCTGTACGGGAAGGTGGTGGCCCGCGCGGGCGGGCGCCTGCCCTGGTACGGGGGTCAGTGAGCGCGGCGGGTAACCTGCCGCCCAATGCGCCAGAAGTCGCCCGAGACCTACGAGGAGAAGCTCCAGCAGCTCCAGGAGCTGCGCGAGCAGGCGATCCACACGAACCCGCAGGCGGAGGAAAAGCAGCACGCCCGCGGCAAGCTGACCGCCCGCGAGCGCATCGACAAGCTGCTCGACCCGGGCTCGTTCGAGGAGCTCGACACCTTCGTTCGCCACCGCAC
This sequence comes from Thermoleophilaceae bacterium, assembly GCA_036280695.1. Taxonomy (GTDB): domain Bacteria; phylum Actinomycetota; class Thermoleophilia; order Solirubrobacterales; family Thermoleophilaceae; genus JACVRW01. The sequence goes on along the minus strand of DASUQG010000379.1, from coordinate 220 downwards.
GAGCGACTTCAACATGTTGGACAACCGTCCCTGGGGCGACGCGGTGGTCACCGGCCACGGGACCATCGACGGGCGGCCCGTGGCCGTCTTCTCCCAGGACTTCACCGTCTTCGGCGGCTCACTCGGTGAGGTGATGGGCGAGAAGATGGTGAAGGTGATGGACCTGGCGGCCAGGATCGGCTGTCCCGTCATCGGCATCAACGACTCCGGCGGCGCGCGC
>DASUQG010000378.1:0-2553 GCA_036280695.1 Thermoleophilaceae bacterium | reverse complement strand
CCGGTGCCGATCGTCGGCGTGCCTCCGAGGTCCCGCGACCCCGGCGTGAAGCAGCAGCTGTCGCCCGTGTAGATGCGAACGTTGTGCCCCTTCCGCTTCGGGTTCGTGAGCTCGAAGGTGATCCGGCCGGCCGTCGCGCTCAGGCGCTTCTTGTCGAACTCCACGACCCCGGGCGACGTCTCGACCGAGAGTTTCAGGACCTGCTCGTCGCTTGCATCGCCGCAGGCGGCCAGCATCGCGGTGCAGAGTGCCAGCGCGCCGCCGAGACGATTCGATGTCAGCGCGGGGCGCTCCGCTCTCGGCGGCGGCGCTCCACGAAGCGGCGCTGCTTCATCTGCGTGCCGCATTCGGCCATCGAGCACCAGCGGCGGCTGTGGTTGCGGCTCTGGTCGAGGAACAGCCAGCGGCAGTTGCCGCAGATCTTCACGTGCTCCAGCGGGCCGTTCGTGAGCAGCTCGACCGCCGCGTGCGCGATCGGGCGCAGGGGGTCGGTGAGCTCCTGGGGTGGGGGCCAGCTCCACCGCATCGCGCGGGTGTGGCTCCCCGAACCGTGATCAGCCGGCGCCAGGTGTGCTTCCGCCAGCGCCGCGCGGTCGACGTCGCGGAGCTCGGCGAGCAGCTCGGCGGGTGGCTCGCGGCCGTCCGCGATGGGGCGGAAGGTCGCGTACATCAACTCGCGCAGCTCCCGTGCGCGCCGGAGCGCGCGGCCGGCGGCCTTCTCGTCGCGGGCTGCGGCGCGGCTCAGCCTGCCGCCGTCGGCATCTGAGATCACGCCCAGGCGCACGCACCAGACGACCAGGTCGTCGTAGCTCGCAAACAGCTCGTCCTCCTGCGACGGAGACTGGTCCCGTAGGCCGCCGATCGTGTTGACGAAATCGAGTGCGAGGTGGCCGCCCTCGAGCGGCACGGTTGAGACTGTTCGGCCTGATGTGTCCACCAAAAAAGAGTTTACAGGACACACGATTGGAGATAACATGTGTGACCCTCAAATAAACGAACGGAGGACACACAGCCATGGACCCCACAGCAGCAGTCGTCGTCGCCAGCCAGTCCGGTCGCAGCCACGCACAGTCGGCGCTGCCGGGGGCCCCGGTGGTGGAGCCCCGGGCCGCGAAGCGGCGAGCACGCCCCAGGAAGGCCGCCGCCGGCCTCCTCAGGCGCGCCGCTGTGCGGCTCGACCCGAGCTTCGGCTAGATCGGCCGCGCCGACGCGTGCTCGGGCAGTGGCTCGAGGTCGTTCACGAAGCCGGGCTGCGCCTCGACTCGGTCGAGCCAGCCGCCGATGTGCGCGTGCTCGCTCAGGTCCGCGCCGGCATCGCCCGCGCAATGCACGTACGCGTAGAGGGCGATGTCGGCGACCGTGTAGGCGTCGCCGGCGACGAACTCGCGGCCGTCTGAGAGCGCGCGCTCGAGCGCGCCGAGGGCGTCGCGCCCGCGCTCAAGGCGATTCTCGTACACCTCCGCTAGCTGCTCGTGGCGACCCGACAGGCGAAGGAAGCGCGCGTAGCCCAGCTCCGCCTCCACCCGATCCTGCTCGAAGAACATCCACTGGTGCACGCGTGTGCGCGCGAGGCCGTCGGCGGGGAGGTAGGGCGTGCCCTCGGCGAGGTGCAGCAGGATCGCTCCGGACTCGGCGATCGTCTCGCCAGAGTCGAGCTCCAGCACGGGGATGCGCCCGTCCGGATTGCGGCCGAAGTGCTCGGCGCTCCGCGTCTCGCCCTTGAACAGATCCACCGTCACACGCTCGTACGGAAGCCCCAGCTGGCCGAGCAGGATGCGCGCCTTCATGCAGTTCCCGGAGGCGGGGTGGTCGTACAAGATCACGAACTCAACCTAGCCTGTAGCGAGTGCGCAGGCGACCACTCTTGCTTATGGCAGCCATCACGCTCGCGCTGCCCGCCCCGGCGACCGCCGTGGAGGTGGCCCCGGGCGTCGACTGGACCCCGATCCTGCGCGAGCGGGGACCCGTCCGGATCAACGTCCTCGAAGTGGATCCGGCACGTGTGCACGGCGTCCTGTCGAACAACCGGGTGGCCGGCCGCGAGCGGGTGAGCCGCATGGCTCGGCGCGTGGGCGCCGTGGCGGGCGTGAACGGCAGCTACTTCAGGCCGAGCGGCGACCCCGTCGGCGTGCTGGCGATCGACGGCACGCTGCTGAGCGAGCCACTGGAGGGGCGCAGTGCGCTGGTGGTCGGCGCGAGCGGGGCGGCGGTCGGGCCGATTCGCTTCCGGGGCGCCGTGACCATCAACGGCGTGGACCGCCTGATCGACGGCGTGGAGCGCCCCCGCGGCCTGATCCCGGCATGCGGCGGGCGCGGCGGCGACGTGCCCACCAGCCGGCCCAACGCGGTCCTGGTCTGCACGGACTCGAGCGAGCTCGTGCTGCTCTCGCCGAGATACGGGGCGCGGGCGCCGCGCGAGGGCGGTGTCGAGGCCGTGCTCCGCAACGGGACCGTGGCGAGGGTGCGCGCGCCCGGCATAGGAGGGGTGCCGAGCGACGGGCTGCTGCTCACCGGTACGGGTGACGCCGCCCGCTTCCTGCGCAACGCGGCGCT
>DASUQG010000377.1:0-4478 GCA_036280695.1 Thermoleophilaceae bacterium | reverse complement strand
CGAGGAGCTGGACGCCGTGGCGTGCGCCCTCAGCGCGCACCGCTACGCAGTGGGCCACGCATCCTGGATCGGCGACCCAAGCGAAGGAGTGGTCGTATTGCCGGGCACGGGCGTCCCTGAGACATTCCGGAGCTCAGGCGTGCTGCCACCGGTGGAGCGCCTCCAACTGCCGCCCGAGCGCGGCAAATGACGGTCGAAAGAATCCGCGCCGCCGGCAGCCTCAGTGCTGCTGTTCGATCGTCTCCCGCAAACCCGTGTCCAAATCACGCGGCTCGTACCCCAGCTCCCGCCGCGCCTTGTCGTCCCTCGCCCAGTAGGTCACGTTGTGGGCGGCGGAGATCATCTCGCGGAAGTTCGGCGGCAGTCCCATCGCGGGGCCGACCCAGCGGCTGACTGGGATCATCGCCTTCATCAGGACGGGTGGGACCTTCATGCGCGGCGGCTTCTGGCCGCCGATGGCCGCGGCCTTGTCGATCAGCTCGCCCTGGGTCGTGATCTCGCCGCCGAGCACGTATGACTCGCCCGGCTTGCCCTTGTCGTACGCGAGCAGGATGCCGTCCGCCACGTCGTCGACGTGCACCATGTTGAGCCCGAGCTCGGGGAACGCCTTCGCCGGCATCTTGCCCGTGCTCGCCTGCTCGATCAGCTGCCCGACGAGCGCGTGGTCGCCGGGTCCGTAGACGCTTCCGGGCTGCACGATCACGATCGGGGCTCCCTGCGCGGCGCGCTCCTGGGCGAGCTTGTGCGCGCGGTACTTCGTCTCGTCGTAGGTGGAGACGAAGCCGTCCGCCTCGTCGCGCTCGTAGCTCTCGTCGACCGTCTGGCCGTTCGTGTTGCCGAAGACGTTGATCGTGGAGATGTAGACGATGCGGTCGACCCCTGCGTCGGCGGCCGCGTCGAGGACGCGCTCGGTGCCGCGCACGTTCGAGTCGCGCATCGACTCGCGCTTCGACGGCGCCATTCCCACCCGGTAGTCCGCCGCGATGTGGAACACCGCCTGGCAGCCCTCCACGCCACGGCGAATGGCGTCCGCGTCGCTGAGGTCGCCCTGGACCACCTCGGCATCGAGGCCCGCGGCCTTCTCCGGGGAGCGCGCGAGCACCACCACCTCGTCGCCGCGGTCGCGCAGGCGCTTCACCACGCGCGACCCGATGAACCCCGTTCCACCCGTGACGAACGCTCTCACGGCGCGCCACTCTAGCTCTACACTCAGAGCAGTGCAGCAGTCATCCAACGGCGACACCAGACGCGCAGCTCAGCGCGCTCTGACGATCGGTGTCGCCCCCAACGACCTCGACCTGACCGAGCTTCGCGAACTGCTCCGCACGGCCGGCGTGGCCGTGACCGGGGAGATGGTCCAGCGGCGCGAGCGCCCGGATCCCGACCGCTACTTCGGCCGCGGCAAGCTCACCGAGCTGAAGCAGGCAGTTAAGGACGCGGACGCCAATCTCGTGGCGGTCGACGACGAGCTGCTGCCGCGCCAGGAGCGCAACCTCGAGGAGGAGCTCGGCGTGCCGGTGATCGACCGCACGGCGATCATCCTCGACATCTTCGCCGACCACGCCCGCTCGGCCGAGGGCAAGCTCCAGGTGGAGCTCGCGCAGCTCGAGTACAACCTCGCGCGCATGCGCGGACTGTGGACGCACCTCGAGCGTCTCGGCGCCGGACGCATGGACGGCGGCATCGGCACGAGGGGTCCCGGCGAGTCGCAGATCGAGACCGACCGCCGGCTGGCGCGCGACCGCATCTCAGCACTCAGGCGCCGCCTGCGCGAGACCAAGGCCACGCGCGCCACCATGCGCCGCGAGCGCGAGCGGGCCGGGCTCCCCACGGTGGCCCTCGCCGGCTACACGAACGCCGGCAAGTCGACGCTGCTCAACACCATGACCGGCTCCGAAGTGGGCGTCCGCGAGCGCCTCTTCCACACGCTCGACCCCACCACGCGCTCGTTCGAGATCTCGGGCCGCCAGTACCTGCTCACCGACACGGTCGGCTTCATCCGTAAGCTCCCGCACCAGCTCGTGGAGGCGTTCTCGGCCACGCTCGAGGAGGCGATGGGCGCTGACCTGATCGTGCACGTGGTCGACGCCTCGGCGCCCGAGGGGGACCTGCACCAGATGATGGCCGCCGTCGACGACGTCCTCGACGAGATCGGAGCGGGGGAGAGGCCGCGACTGCTCGCGCTCAACAAGGTGGACCTGCTGGACGCCGAGCGCCAGCGCGAGCTCACGTTCCGGCTGCCCGACGCCGTGCAGGTGTCCGGGGCGACGGGCGAGGGCCTCGACGAGCTCCGCGACGCGATCGAGGCCCGCTTCCTCGCCACCCTGCGCCCGATGGAGCTGCTGGTGCCCTACGAGGAGGGCGGCAGCCTCTCGGAGCTCCACGACCTGGCCGGCGAGCTGGAGCGCGAGGACACCGCCGAGGGCGTCCGCATCCGCGCGCGCGTGCCGGTTGCGGCGGCGCAGCGCTTCGAGCGCTTTCAGAGCAACGGCGACTCGCCCGGCTGAGCGATCAGGGTGGCGTTTAGGCGCTGACTGTTGTAGCGTCTGCACATGCGCGCGGGCGTAACCCCCCCAGCGCCGCAGGCGGACCCCGTCCCAGCGACGCAGCCCGATCCCATCCTCCCAGACCCCTCGGGGACGGCGAAGCTCCTCACGCTGGTCCTGATGGTGATCGCCGTTGTGCTCGCATTCGCCGTAGGTGACAGCGGCACCAAGGCGTTCGATCCGTCGGGCAAGGTCGACGCCGACCTCGCCTTCTTCTCGGGCTTCTTCCTGGCGGCGCAGGCGATCGAGCGCATCCTCGAGCTGATCGCTCCGTTCATACCGTTCTGGCCGATCCCCGTCCACGTCAAGGTTCCCGTGGTCAAGGACGACAAGGTTGCGGTCCAGAAGTACGAATCGGGACCGGCGGAGCTCATCAATCAGAAGAAGGCCGACCGCGGCTACGTGATGATCGCCGTGGCTGTCCTGTTCGGTGTGGGCGCGAGCGCCGCCATGGGGCTGTATCTGCCCGAGGCCATTGGGATCGACGTGGAGCGCTGGCTCGACATGATCGTCACGGGCGTCGCTCTCTCTGGCGGGACGAAGGGGCTCCACGACCTGATCAAGGCGCTCCAGAAGGCGAAGACGCCGGGCGTAACCGCCGGCTAGCTGCCGCGCTTCAGGCGCATACTCCGTGCAAATTCCGCACTTGCGTGCGGCGTGATTGACTCCGCTGTCGTCGCCTGGGAGGGTCGCAACGGTCATGGAAAAGCACGGGTCCGAGAGTTATTTCGTCATCGGCGAAGGTTTGCTGGGGGAGAGCATGGAGGGCCGCGACTCGCCCGTCGTCGCGACCGTGGCCGGTGTAACGGCGCCGCCGTTCCGCTTCTCGCGGATGGGCCCGCGCGGCGTGAACCGCCAGCTCGGCGCGCCGAACAGGCGGCGGATCGCCAACGCCATGGTCGGGCGCGGCTCGGCTGCGGGGCAGATCCCCGCCGGCTTCACGTACCTCGGCCAGTTCATCGACCACGACCTGACCTTCGACAAGACGACGGTCACGCTCGGCACCCACATCTCACCGGCCCAGCTGATCCAGGCGAGGTCACCCAGCCTCGACCTCGACTCGCTCTACGGCGCGGGCCCGCAGGAGCCGGCCTCGGCTGACTTCTACGAGGCCGACGGGCTCCACCTGAGGATGGGGAGGACCGTCGGGCCGCCCAACCGGCAGGGCTTCGACCTCCCGCGCGGCGCCGGCAGCACGAACGCGCAGCGCCGGCGGGCGATCATCCCGGACAAGCGAAACGACGAGAACCTCGCCGTCGCGCAGACGCACCTGGCGATGATCCGCTTCCACAACCGTGTGGTGGACACGCAGCTCGGCGGCGTCCCGCCATCGCAGCGCTTCGCGCGGGCGCGCGAGATCGTGACCAAGCACTACCAGTGGATGATCCGGACGGACTACCTGCCGCGGATCTGCCGCGAGGGCGTGGTCAACGACGTCTTCAACAACGGCCGCAAGGCGTTCGAGGTCGGCGCCACGCCGACCGACCCCCCGACCATGCCGATCGAGTTCTCGGTGGCCGGCTTCCGGCTCGGGCACTCGATGATCCGCGGCGCCTACAACTGGAACGTCAACTTCCCGAGCGGGGCCGGCACGCTCGACTTTCTGTTCACGTTCTCGGCCACGGGCGGGAACCTCGGCGGCGACACGCGCCTGGCAGACATCTGGGTGGCTGACTGGCGGCGGCTGTACGACTTCACCGAGGCGAACCGGCCCAACCTCAGGCCGCCTGCCGGCGAGTTCAACCGCGCGATGCGGATCGACACGCGGCTGGTGAACCCGCTCGGCAGCCTGCCGCGCGGGTCGTTCGGCGGGACGGCCGCGGACGAGAACACGTTCGCCGCGAACCTGGCGTTCCGGAACCTGACTCGCGCGTCCATGCTGCGGCTCGCCACCGGCCAGCAGATGGCGCGCTTCATGCGCAACCACGGCGT
>DASUQG010000376.1:0-2385 GCA_036280695.1 Thermoleophilaceae bacterium | reverse complement strand
AGTGCGACGCGATCCTCGACTCGATCGCCGCGGACACCGGCATCGAGCAGCGGCGCACGCTCTACTCCTCGACCGAGTTCAAAAAGGTCCGCCTGCGCTACTTCACGGACGAGCACAAGCGGTGGGAAGCGGAGCACGCGTAGCGGCCAGCCGCTCGGCCGCCGCCTACGCGCGAGCCGTTCAGCTCCTGCCCGGCGGCGTGAACTCTCCCGTGCGCGCGATGCGCTCGATCGGGCGCGATCCCATCTTCGTGGCTCGCGGCGAGGGCGCCGAGCTGATCGACGTGGACGGCAACCGCTACGTGGACTGGGTCATGTCGTGGGGCCCGCTGATCGCCGGGCACGCGCATCCGGAGGTTGTGGAGGCGGTGAGCGCGGCGGCGGCTGCGGGCACTAGCTTCGGCGCGCCGACGGAGGCCGAGCTGGAGCTGGCGGCCGAGGTCGTCGACCGTGTGCCCTCGGCGCAGATGGTGCGCATGACCTCCTCGGGCACCGAGGCGTCGATGAGCGCGGTCCGGCTGGCGCGCGCGGCCACCGGCCGGGACACGATCGTGAAGTTCGCGGGCGCCTACCACGGCCACGTGGACGGGCTGCTGGCTGACGCGGGCTCGGGGCTCGCAACGCAGGGGATTCCGGCCAGCCCGGGCGTCACGGCCGCTCAGGCGGCCGACACGGTGGTCCTTCCGTGGAACGGAGACCTGCCGCAGCTCTCGCCGGCCGCCGTCATCGCCGAGCCCTACCCGGCCAACATGGGCCTGGTGGCGCCCGCGGACGGCTATCTCGGGCGGCTGCGCGACTACGCGGACGCGACCGGGGCGCTGCTGATCTTCGACGAGGTGATCACGGGCTTCCGCGTCGGGCCCGGAGGCGTGCAGGAACGCGAGAACGTGACACCCGATCTGACCGTCCTCGGGAAGGTGATCGGCGGCGGCCTTCCCGCGGCGGCGTACGCGGGCCGGCGAGATCTCATGGAGCGGGTCGCGCCTGCGGGCGACGTGTACCAGGCGGGGACGCTGTCCGGGAACCCGCTGGCCACGGCGGCGGGGCTGGCCACGCTGCGCCTGCTGGACGCAGAGGCCTACGCCGAGCTCGACCGCCTCACACGGGCACTGGCGCACGGCCTCGAGGAGGCCGCGCGCGACGCCGACGTGGCGGCGAGCGCCGCCGCGACCACCGGGCTCCTCACCCTCTTCTTCGCCGAGCGGCCTCCGCGCAACTACGACGAGGCGCGCGCGTGCGACCTCGACGCGTACGCGGCATTCTGCCGCGGGATGCTCGACCGCGGCATCTACCTCCCGCCTTCCCAGTTCGAGGCGTGGTTCCCCTCGCTCGCACACACGGACGAGCACGTGGAACGCACGCTGGCGGCGGCCCGGGAGGTGCTGGCCGCGCTGTGAGCGGGCTCGCCGAGATCATCGCGGCGGCCGACCCCGCGCTCGCCCCCTACGCCGTCGACGAGCCGGGGCCCGGCCGCTTCGGCGGTCTCGACGGCGTGCGCGGCTTCGTGCTCGAGGCGGTCTACGAGGGCTACCTGATGCATTACGGCGAGCCGCGCGTCTTCACCGGCATGGACGAGGACCTGCGCCTGCTTGCAGGCGATGCCCTGTACGCACTCGGGCTCTCGCGGCTAGCCGAGGCGGGCGATCTGGAGGCTGTGGCGGCGCTCTCGGACCTGATCTCGCGCTCGGCCCAGGCGCACGCTGAGGGACGGCCCGAGGAGGCCGAGGCGCTCTGGGAGTCGAGTGCGCAGGCCCTGGCATCCACGCCGCGATAGGGTCCCCGCGCCGCTCGCGTCGCCGGGCGCGCGAGCGCGCCAGATCGTGCGCTCCGTAACCATGTTGGCAATACCCTTCGCAGAGCGGAAGAATCCCTAGCTCACCCGTGGCCGACTCACCCAAGAAGTTCGACAAGAAATCCCGCTACACCGAGGCTCGCGGGATCCCCGGCGCGTTCGAGGGCGAGACCGTCACGCGCCGGCGCCTCATGGAGGGGACGGCCCTCGCGGCCGGCGGCATCGCGACCATGGCGTTCACGCTGCCCGGACTCGGCTTCGCGCTCGGGCCGCTCTTCGAGGACACGCTGCCCACGCGCTGGCAGGACGTGGGGCCGGAGGGGGATTTCAACGACGAGACCTACACGCCGCGCGTGATGAACATCGATCCCGCGATCGGCGATGCCGGCAAGACGACCATCTACGTCCGCAGGTTCAACCAGGGCCAGGACAAGGTCATCGAGGGCCAGGACTCGCAGCCGTACGTCGTGATCTCGACCCGCTGCGCCCACCTCGGCTGCCCGGTGCGCTACATCCAGGCATCGCAGAAGTTCGTCTGCCCCTGTCACGGCGGCGTCTACGGCTTCCAGGGCCAGGTCGAGGGTGGCCCGCCGG
>DASUQG010000375.1:0-5093 GCA_036280695.1 Thermoleophilaceae bacterium | reverse complement strand
GACGAGGCGCTGATGGCCTTCTGCGAGGAGTGGAACCTCGGCACGGACGACGACGCCCGCTTCGAGCAGGAGTACCTCGTCTCGGTCGGCACCCGGGCCTGACGGCCGGTCTCAGGCGCGGGCTGCGGGGGTCTCGCGGTCGGAGCCGCTTGCCGGGTTGTCGCGCGCCCAGCTCACGATCTGCTTGGAACCGATGATGACCTCTCCGTCGTCCGTCTCCAGGACCGGCACCATGCCCTGGCCGGTGAGCCTGCGGACCTTCGCGCGCTGCGGGTTCATGAAGTCCGGCAGGACGCCCCAGCCGTAGACCTTCTCGACTTCGGGGTTCCAGCCGGCGTCGGTGAGCGCCTCGTGGGCGTTCGCGCACGGGTGGCCGCCCGGGCGCGGCGTCTTGAACGTTCCCCAGCAGACGTAGAGCTTCATGGCCCGGACCCTAATCGACCAGGGCGGGCACGGCGGATGGAGCCGGCCGCACGAACACGCTGTCGCCCACCTCGTGAAGCTCGAGCGACGGCAGCTGCACCAGCAGCGTCTTGCCGCCCTCATGGCGCAGGCGGTAGAGCACGTCGTGGCCGCGGAACTCGCGGGCGACCACCTCGGCGTTGCCGTTGGCGTCCGCGCGCAGCTCGAGCTGCTCGGGCCGCACGGCCACGTGCACGGATCCCTGGGCCGGTGCGCGCAGGTCGAATACGCCGAGCTCGGTCTCGACGCCGCCAGCGCGGGCCACGCCCGACAGCACGTTCACCTCGCCCACGAACTGCGCCGCCCAGCGCGTGGCGGGCTCCCCGTAGACCTCGACCGGGGGACCCACCTGCACGATCTCGCCGTCGCGCATCACCGCCAGGCGGTCGGCGAGCGACAGCGCCTCCTCCTGGTCGTGGGTCACAAGCAGGGCGGTGGCCTCGGCGTCGCGCAGGATCAGCTCCACCTCGCGGCGCAGCCCGGCGCGCAGGGTGGCGTCGAGGTTCGAGAACGGCTCGTCGAGCAGCACCAGCTCCGGCTCGGGCGCGAGCGCGCGTGCCAGCGCGACGCGCTGGCGCTCGCCGCCCGACAGCTCGTGCACGCCGGTGCGCGCCTTGTGCTGGAGCCCGACCAGCTCGAGCGTGCGCCGCGTGAGTGAGTCGCGTTCCTCGCGCGGGCGGTTCGAGAGCCCGAACGCCACGTTCCCCTCCACGCTCAGGTGCGGGAACAGCGCGTAGTCCTGGAACACCATGCCCACGCGCCGCTTCTCGGGCGGCACGATCCGGCCGGGTCCGGCCACCACGTCGTCGGAGACGACGACGCAGCCCGCGTCGGGGCGCTCGAACCCGGCGATCACCCGCAGCAGCGTGGTCTTGCCGCATCCCGACGGCCCGAGCACCGCCATCAGCTCGCCGCGCTCGATCTCGAGGTTCAGCTCGCGCACGGCCTGGACCGCGCCGAACGATTTCGACAGCCCGCGCACGCGAACGTGGCTCATGCCGGCACCGCCTCGGGATCCTCGACCCAAGCGCCGACGGCCGGCGAGGCCTCGACCTCAACGCCGCCCCGGCCCGACATCCTGATCATCAGCGCCACCGGGAGCAGGCCCACGAGCACGATCAACAGGGCCGGCAGCGCGGCCGTCTTGAAGAGCGACTCGGTCGTGGCCTGCCAAACCGCGATGGCGAGCGTGTCGCCGCCCAGCGGGCGCAGCAGCAGCGTGGCGGGCAGCTCCTTCATCACCTCAACGAAGACCAGCAGCGCCGCCGTGACGAGGCCGGCGCGCAGCAGCGGCACGTGCACGCGGGCGAGCACGTCGAGGCGGTCCGCCCCGAGCCCGCGCGCGGCGTCGTCGAGCTGGCGCGGTATACGAATCAGGCTTGCCTCGATCGCGCCCCAGGCGAGGGCGAGGAAGCGGACGACGTAGGCGTAGAAGAGTCCGATCACTGTGCCCGTGAGCAGTAGTCCCGTGCCGGCCACCCCGTCGATACGCTGCTCGAGCCAGCCGAGCGGCACTATCACCGCCACGGCGACAACGGAGCCCGGGAGGCCGTACCCGATCGTAGCGGTGCGTGCCGATACCGCAGCGGTCCTGGAACGGCTCGCCCGCACGCCGTACGCGAGCAGGAGCGCCACCACCGGGACGAGGATCGCGCTCATCCCGGCGAGCAGCACGCTGTTGCGCGCGGCGGTGGCGAACTCCGGCGCCAGCAGGCCCTCGTTGATCGACTGCACGGACCACGCGCTGAGCTGGGCGAGCGGCGCGAGCACCACGAGCCCGACCAGCGCCAGCGGCAGGATCACGGCTGCCAGGGCGGCCAGGCCGTGCAGCCGCACCGGCGGCACCACGTCGCCGCGCGCTGCGAGCTGCGCGTGGCGCGCGCGGCCGCGCGCGAGGCGCTCGAGCACCAGCAGCGTGAGCGTCACGGACACCAGCAGCATCGCGAACTGCATCGCGGCCTCGCGGTCGAAGGCGATGAACCAGACGCGGTAGATCACGTCGGTGAAGGTCCTCACCCCGAGCAGGTTGACGGTGCCGAAGTCGGCGAGCGCCTCCATCAGCGCGAGCGCCACGCCGCCGAGGATCGCCGGCCGTGCGAGCGGCAGACCCACACGCAGGATCGCCCGAGCGCGCGAGAGCCCCAACCCGCGCGCGGCCTCGATCAACGTGCGCGACTGGCTGAGGAAGGCGGCCCGGGCGAGCAGGTAGACATACGGGTACAGCACTAGCGTGAACACGCACACGGCGCCGAGCGTGGAGCGGATGCCCGGCAGGTCGAGCCCGAGCGCGAACAGCGTGAAGACGTAGCCCGGCATGGCGAGCGGCAGGACGAGCGCCCACTCGATCCAGCGCCGGCCGGGGAACTCGAAGAAGGAGACGAGCGCGGCGAGGGCGGTGCCGAGCAGGAAGGTGCCGGCGCCCACGCCGACCAGGAGGATGGCCGTGGCCTCCACGGCCTCCGGCACGAAGCCGGAGAACCGGGACAGCCCGCCGGGGGCAACGAAGAAGGAGAGCGGCAGGCCGATCAGCGGCCCGGCCACGAGCACTGCGCACAGGACCGTGCCGATGGCGAAGCGATCGAGGCGCCTCAGTCCCACCCCACCGCGTCCATCAGGTTGAGCGCCTCCTCGAGGTGCGCGCCGGCGCCGTCCACATCGATCGGGTCGCGCTTGAAGTCGCCGAACTTGGCGATCTGGGGCGAGGGCCGCGCGCCCTTCACCACCGGGAACTCATGGTTGTTCTGGGCGAACACCTCCTGCTGGCGCGGCTCGAGCAGGAACTCGATCAGCCTGCGCGCCGTGTCCTTATGATCCGAGCCGCGCACCACCCCGAGACCGGACAGGTTCACGTGCGTGCCCCTGCCCTGCTGGTCGGCCCACTCGAGCGTGACAGGGAAGTCCGGGTCCTCCTCGAGCTCACGGCCGAGGTAGTACGAGTTGGTGAGGCCCACGTCGCAGTCGCCGTCCGCGATCGCGTTGAGCACGTCGGTGTCCGAGCCGAGGATGTCCGGGTCGTTCGCCATCCAGCGCCGCAGCATGCGCTCGGTGGCCGCGCGGCCGTCCTTGGCGAGCCGGTCGGCCACGAACGAGACGTTGTATTCGCTCGTGCCGGAGCGCAGGCAGAGGCGGCCCTTCCAGCGCGGGTCGCCGAGGCCCTCGTAGGTGGTCACCTCGCCGGGCCTCACGCGCTCGGTCGAGCGCATGATCGTCCGTGCCCGGAGCGTCAGGCCGTACCAGCTGCCGTCCGGGTCGCTCACCGCCGGCGCGGCGTCTCCGATCTTGACCGGCTCCAGCAGTCCCGCCTCCTTGGCGCGCCAGAGATTCGCGGCGTCGACGGTGATCAGGACGTCCGCGGGGGTGTCCTTCCCCTCGGAGCGCAACCGCTCGTACAGCTCCGACGCCGAGCCTCCGCGCAGCCGCAGGTCCTCGCCGGACTCCTTGGCGAAACGCTCGAAGGGCTCCTCCTCGCCGTAGTGCGAGCGCGCCGAGTAGATCACGAGCTCGTCTGAGGAGGACCCGGACGTCGCCAGGATCACGCCGGCGAATGCCAGCACGACGAGCGTGGCCCCGCCGATCAGTAGCGCAAGGAGCCTGCGGCGGGACATCGGCTACGGGGTTGTCTCGGTGGGCGTCGTCTCGGTCTCAGCGGTGGCGCTGGTGCCAGTCGTGCCGCCCGTCTCCGTGCCGGTGCCGGTGGTCTCGGTCCCGGTTCCGTCCTCGAATTGGACGTCGCCCTCGCGGTCCTCGCCACACGCCGCGACCCCTATGGCAGCGCCGGTTCCGAGGGCCGCCGCGACTGCAAGTGTGGCCGCCTTCCTCATCATGCGCATTAGGGTAGCCTAACTCCGACCTCGTGGGTCTGGAAAGCTGCCGCGCGCGCTATCCTCGGAGACGTATGGCAGCCACTGACAAGACACGCGTCCAGAAGCCCAGCCCCATCAAGGAAAACGAGCAGGGGCAGCTCGTCGCCAAGAAGGGGGTCTCCCGCGAGGTGATCGCGGAGCTCTCCAAGATCAAGGGCGAGCCGGACTGGATGCGCGAGAAGCGCATCAAGTCCTACGAGATCTTCGAGCGCAAGCCGATCCCGACCTGGGGCGTGGACCTCTCGGACCTCGACCTGTCGGAGCTGGTGCTCTACTCCCCGCCCGAAGCCGGCCGCTACGACAGCTGGGACGACGTTCCCCAGGAGCAGAAGGACACCTTCGAGAAGCTCGGCATCCCGCAGGCGGAGCGCGAGCACCTCGCCGGCGTGGTGGGCGTGTGGCGCCAGGAGCCCTTCTACGAGGGGCTCAAGCAGGAGTACGCGGACCAGGGAATCGTCTTCTGCGCCATGGACACGGCGGTCACCGAGCACGAGGACCTCGTGCGCGAGTACTTCATGAACAAGTGCGTGCCGCCGCAGGACAACAAGTTCTCTGCGCTGCACGGCGCGGTCTGGTCAGGCGGCTCCTTCCTGTACGTCCCCAAGGACGTGAAGGTGGACCTCCCGCTTCAGGCCTACTTCCGCATGGAGGGTGCCAACGAGGGCACCTTCGAGCACACGCTGATCATCGCCGACGAGGGCTCCGACGTGAACTACATCGAGGGCTGCACGGCCCAGACCTACTCGGTCAACTCGATGCACTCCGCGG
>DASUQG010000374.1:0-17039 GCA_036280695.1 Thermoleophilaceae bacterium | reverse complement strand
CGGTGGACTGCTTGCCGAGCGCCTTCTCGACCGCCCCCGGCTGCGGGCCGTGCGGCAGCCCGGACGGGTGCAGCGTGATGTAGCCCACGTCCACGCCCTTGCGCGCCGCGTAGTCGCCCGCGGCGTAGAACATGACCTCCTCGGACTGGATGTTCGAGTGGTGGTACGGGAGCGGCACCGCCTGCGGGTCCCAGTCGAGCATCCGCGGCGCGAATGTGCAGATCACGAAGTTCGGGCCCTGGAAGGTCTGGTGCGCCGGGGGCGGCAGGTGGAAGCGGCCGGCGCGGGGCTCGAAGTCGTCGGCGTTGAACGTGTACGGCCACACGTAGCCGTCCCAGCCGACTACGTCGAACGGGTGGCGGTCGAGCACGTAGTCCTGGTGGCCGCCGCGCACGCGCACCGTGACCGGGTACTCACCGCTCTCGTCGAAGGTCTCGAGCTCCGCGGGCGGGTGGAAGTCGCGCTGTGAGAACGGCGCGTGCTCGAGCAGCTGCCCGTAGCGGTTGCGGTAGCGGTTGGGCGTCTCGATCTCGCCCGGCGTGTGGAAGCAGATCCAGAACTGCTCGTCGCCCTCGGGCAGCTCGAACGCGTGCGTCGTGCCGCGCGGAATCACGACGTAGTCGCGCTCGCGGAACGGCACGCGGCCGAAGACGGTGCGGAGCACGCCGCTGCCGCGATGGATGTAGATGACCTCGTCGCCCTCGCCGTTGCGGTAGAAGCCTTCGAGTGCCTCGGTCGGCTTGCACACCGAGACCTCGATGTCGTTGTTGAACATCAGGAGGCGGCGGCCGGAGACGGGGTTGCCGCCGGGCTCCACAGGGTTGGCGTCCGCCAGGCGGTGCACGTGGGCATCCGGCACCCACTCCTCACGCTCGATCGGCCGGAACTCGCCCACCTGGTCGAGGCGGCACGGAGACTGCAGGTGCAGCAGGATCGACTCGTTGCCCGAGAAGCCCTCGTAGCCCATCACCTCCTCGACGAGCAGCGGCGAGCCCTCGCCGTCCGCTCGCACCTGGACGTGACGCTTGGCGGGGATGCTGCCGAGGGCGGCGTAACGCATGGCTACAGGTTTCCTCTCCGCTCCTGCTCGCGCTCGATCGCCTGGAAGAGGGCCTTGAAGTTGCCCTCGCCGAAGCCGCGCGAGCCGTGTCGCTCGATGATCTCGAAAAACACCGTCGGGCGGTCGCCGACGGGCTTCGTGAAGATCTGCAGCAGGTAGCCCTCGTCGTCGCGGTCCACGAGGATCCCGAGCCGCCTCAGGTCCGCCAGGTCCTCCTCGATCTCGCCGATGCGCCCCGGCACGTCGTCGTAGTACGACTCGGGGATCGAGAGGAACTCAACGCCGCTCTCGCTCAGCGCGGAGACGCAGTCCACGATGTCGCGCGTTGCCAGGGCGATGTGCTGGGCGCCGGCGCCCTTGTAGTACTCGATGTACTCGTCGATCTGCGACTTGCGCTTGCCCTCGGCGGGCTCGTTGATCGGGAACTTCAGGCGCCCGCTGCCGTCGGTGACGACCTTCGACATCAGAGCCGAGTACTCGGTCGAGATGGCCTCGTCCGAGAAATGGATCATCTCGGTCATGCCGAAGACGCGCTCGTAGTAGCCGACCCACTCCTCCATGTGGCCGAGCTCCACGTTGCCGACGATGTGGTCGATCGCCATCAGGCGCATCGCGTCGGGGTCGTGCGTCGCCTCGCCGCGCTTCTCGAAGCCGGGCAGGAAGGCGCCCTTGTAGCCCTCGCGCTGCACGAACAGGTGCTGGGTGTCGCCGTAGGTGGCGATCGACGAGAGCTGCACGCGGCCGTGCTCGTCCTCGACCCAGTGCGGCGTCATCAGGCCGCGCGCGCCGTGCTCGACGGCGTGGTGGTAGGCGGCCTCGGCGTCGGGCACGCTGAGCGCGATCTTGTGCACCCCGTCGCCGTGATGGGCGTGGTGGGCGGCGATCTCGTCGCCGCCCTGGAGGGTGCCGGTGAGGACGAGGCGGATGCGGCCCTGCTCGAGCACGTGCGAGACGCGGTCGCGCCTGCCCGTCTCGAGGCCGGCGTATCCAGTCTCGGTGAATCCGAAGGCGTGCACGAAGTAGAACGCCGCCTGCGCGGCGTTGCCCACGTAGAGCTCCACGTGGTCGATGCCGTGCACCGGCATGCGGTCGTCGTCGCGCACCGGCGGCGTGACCGTCGCCGTGCTCTCCTCCCTCGGAACCACCTGTTCTGTCGCCATCGCTTAATGATTCCGGTCTCAAGGGCTGCATTCAATGCGGATCTGTTGCGTCCGTGGCACACTTTGGGCCTTAATGGATGGCATCGACCGGAGAATCGTTGCGCTGCTGCGCGAGGACGCCCGCCGCTCCTTCAAGGACATCGGAACGCACGTGAACCTGTCGGCTCCCGCGGTCAAGCGGCGGGTGGACCGGCTCGAGGCCGACGGCGTGATCCGCGGCTACACCGCGATGGTGGATCCGCGCGCGTTCGGGTGGCACGCGGAGGCCTTCGTGGACCTCTACTGCGAGGGCCGGATGCCGGCCGACTCGATCAAGCAGGCGGTGGAGGGCGAGCCCGGCGTGGTGTCGGCGCACACGGTGGCGGGCGAGGCGAGCGCCCTGCTGCACGTGATGGCGGAGAACACCCAGGACCTGGAGCTCTGCCTGGAGCGCATCCGCGCGACGGACGGGATCAGCCGGACCGTTACGGAAGTGGTGCTCTCGACTCTGTTCGAGCGCTAGCGGAGGCTACGAACTACAGCATCGAAGGCTGCCCGGTTCAGGTGGCAGAGATCCGTAGCGTTTTCCGCAACGATTTTCTGCCACCTGGCGCTAGGCGTTTCGCCAGACCCTCTTAGCGGTCGTGTGAGATGCCCGGGCCCTCGCCGGGATCCTCGCCCGGGCCGGCCTCGGGGTCGCGGACCGTCTCGGTCACGTCGATCTCGTCGGGCTCGCCGCTCACCGCGTCGCCTTCGCCGGCGCTCTCCTCGTCGCCGAAGAGGGGGACCTCGGGGTCGTAGCGGCTCTCGGAGTGGCTCGCGGCCTCGCGCAGGTCGCTCTCCGCCGTCTCGAAGCCCTCCTCCACGCCCTCGCCGCCCTCGATCAGCGCACGGTCCTCCTCGTCGACGGGATCGCCCTCCTCGTCGTCGTACTCGGGAGTCCGCCCGCCGATGCTGCCGGCCTCGGCGGCGGCGGCTTCCTCCTCCTCCCGCACGAGCGGATCGTCGGGCGTCTCCTCGAAAGTCGTCATGCGGCCCGTGTACCCATGCGTCAACCGGGCGAATCAAGCGGCAGGTCGGCCCCGTACACGACCAGGTCGAAGCCTCGGACGGTGTGCCGGCCCTCCGGCTTCTCCCCGAGCTTCTCGGCCACGCGGATCGAGTTTGCGTTCGAGGGCAGGATCAGGCTGATTATGTGGCGCGCGCCGAGCACGTCGTGTGCCCAGCGGCAGGCGGCCCGGGCCGCCTCAGGCGCGTAGCCCTTGCCCCAGTGCTCGCGCGAAACGCTCCAGCCCACCTCGAGATCGGGCCAGTCGGGCGGGCGGAGCAGTCCCGTGCGGCCCACGAACTGGCCGGTCGCGAGGTCCTCGAGCACCCAGTGCCCGAAGCCATTGAGCTGCCAGTGCCCGGCGAGGAAGGCCATGTCGCGCCACGCCTGCGGCGGGGTGGGCGGCTCGGTGTGGCCGAGCGCCTCGGCCACGGCGGGCTCGGCCATCATGGCGGCGAAGGGCTCCCAGTCGTCCCCGCGCCAGCCGCGCATCACGAGGCGCTCGGTGCGGAGCTCGGGGATCTCCATCACTGCTTCGGCCGGCGCTCCTCGGCCAGCGGCTTGCCCCCCTCGCCGACCAGCCCGCCCGGTGGCCAGGCGCCGAACCAGTTGTCGCGCGCGCCGTCGATCGTGAGGATCGCGCCGGAGAGGTAGTCGCCCGCCGGCGACGCGAGGTAGGCCACGAGCCAGGCGAACTCCTGCTCGGTGCCGAGCCGCTGGAGTGGCACCGTGCCCGCCACGCCCTCCACCAGCTGCTGCGGGTACTTGGTCCTGAGCGTCTCCGTGGCGAAGTGCCCGGCGGCCAGCGCGGTCAGCCGGATGCCGAAGCGGGCCCACTCGATCGACAGCACGCGCGTGAGGTTCTCGACCGCCGCGCGAGCCGCCGAGGAGTGCGCCATGCCAGGCAGGCCGTGGTGGGGCGAGAGCGTCACGTTCACGATCTTGCCGCCGCGGGGCGCGCCGTCCTCCCCGCCCGGAATCATCGCCTTGGTCGCGACCGCGTGGGTCATCAGCCAGGTGCCCTCCACGTTCAGCCGGATCACGGTCCGGAAGCCCTTCGGCGTGATGTCCTCGGCGGGAGTGAGGAACTGGCCGCCGGCGTTGTTCACGAGCAGGTCGATGCGGCCGTGGCGCCCGACCACGCCGTCGACGAACGAGTCGACCTGGTCCTCCTCGCGGATGTCGCAGACGCGCGCCTCCACGCGCCCGCCCTCGGCCGCCGCGGCCGTCTCCTCGAGCGGCTCTGAGCGGCGCCCGCAGACCACAACCTGAGCGCCGAGCGCCGCGAGCTCTAGAGCGGTGGCTCGCCCGAGCCCGGAGCCACCGCCCGTGACGATGGCCACCTGCCCGTCGAGTAGCCCGGGTTGGAAGATCTGCGACGGCACGAGCCGCCC
Organism: Thermoleophilaceae bacterium; assembly: GCA_036280695.1. Lineage (GTDB taxonomy): Bacteria > Actinomycetota > Thermoleophilia > Solirubrobacterales > Thermoleophilaceae > JACVRW01. The sequence goes on along the minus strand of DASUQG010000374.1, from coordinate 12,398 downwards.
AGCCTACCCGCGGGCACGAAGGAGATCCCCCAGCCGAGAAGCGGCCAGATCGGCCAGAAGTAGCCCATGCCGGTGAGCGCCCAGATCGCGACCAGCATCAGGGACACGGCCACATAGGGACCGAAGTCGGGCCGGCGGCCGGAGCGGCGCTCGCGGGCGGGAGCGGCCGGCAGATCCGCCACCAGCGGCTCGAGCTGCGCCTCCCTGCGGGCGGCGAGCGCCGTCTCGAGCCGCTGCTCGAGCTCCTCCGAGGTGAGCCTGCCCTCGGCCGCGGCCGCCCGCAGCCGCTCCGTGACGCGGTCGCGGTCGGCGTCGGACGCCAGCAGCTCGCTCACCGGAAGAACTGCCCGTGGAAGCCGAACGGGATGTGGTGCGGCGCCTCCGCGCGGGCGATCTCCTCGAAGGAGCCCGCGTCGAGCACCAGCAGGAAGGAGCGGCCCGCGTTCGTGTCGAGCACCACCGACAGCACGACGCCGTCGTCCTCGCCGTCCCTGCCCGGCTCGCGGACGAAGACCGGCTCGCCGGGATAGCAGCCATCGGAACGCCATTCCGAGCGGCTGCCGTCGCGCACGTCGACCTTCACGAGCCGGTCGATCCAGCTCGCGTCCGACCCGGTGAAGTACGCGTACGAGTAGTCGCGCGTGTTGCGGCGGCCGTAGTCGATCCGCGGCAGCTCGAGCGACCCGTCGGTGAGCGGCTCCCAGCGTACGCCGCCGCCGTCCAGGTCGAGCGTGTAGCGCCGCAGCTCCACCGGCGGCAGCGTGCCCCTCGGGCCGGTGTCGTCCAGGTAGAGCGAGTCGATCACGCTCGAGTCCTCGTACGCGCACAGGTCGATCACGAGCTCGCCACCGCGCTCGAACGCGTTCACGTGGTGGAAGCAGAAGAAGGCCTCCGTCTCATAGGTGCCACGCAGCTCGCCACTCGCGCGGTCGAAGACCTGGAAGCGGGTGGGCTCGTCAGCCCGCCAGCTGTAGTTCTCGATGAACGGCCTGCCCGAGAACGCCATCTTCAGCGGATTCACGCGCAGCGGGTACTCCGCGAGGATCAGGTAGCGCTCGCTCATCCCGAACGCGTGCATGTACGCCGGCTCCTTCACGGGCATGCGCGCGATCACGCGCCGCGTGGAGCTGTTCGCGGGCAGCCCGTAGAGCACGTACTCGCTCACGCGTGAGAAGCGGGCCGTGTAGTTCACGAGCTCGTTGCGCTCAACGTCGTGGTGGGGGTGCGCCGTCGTCACGTGCGGCTTCAAGCTGTCGGCGTACTCGAGGTGGCCGATCGTGTCGAGCGTCTCGAGGTCGAACTCGACCGGCATCGGCGTCTCGGTCATCGCGATGTAGCGCTCGCCGATGCGCGCGAGGTTCACGTTCGGGTTGTCCGTGATGTCAGGCGAGAAGATCTGCTGCACGCGCTTGAAGATCGAGCGGCACGGATCGGTGGCGAAGCCGCCGTGGCGCCACTCGCCCTCCTTGGCGTCCTGGTAGGCGACGCTGTCGAGGAAGCGGCTCGCATACGACACGCGGCCGTCGGCGAACCCGAATCGGTTCAGCATCGCGACGCCGTCGAACCAGTGGGCCAACCGGCGCCCGCCGACCTCGAGGAGCGCGGGGGTCACGCGCACGAGCGCGCCCGTGAGCCACGGGGGCAGCTCACCGCTCACCGGCAGCCGCTCGACCGAGGTCTCCTCGTCCTGGCTCGTGAAGCCGAGCCGGTAATCAGTGCGTGCAGTTGCTTCCGTCGTCGCCATAGTCCAGAATATACCGTCTAGGATGGACCTGTGCAAGAGGTGAGGCTCACACCCACGTCGTACATCGTCCTTGGGCTGCTCCAGTTTGCGGGCGAGTCCACGCCCTATCGCCTGAAACAGCTCGTGGCGGGATCGGTGGGCTACTTCTGGACGCTCCAGCACGCACAGCTCTACACGGAGCCCGAGCGGCTGGCGAAGGGCGGCTACGTGACCGAGACGCGTGAGGAGACCGGCCGGCGGCGCAAGCTCTACAGGGTCACGGCGAAGGGCACGCGGGCGCTCGACGAGTGGCGCACCGAGACCACGAGCGCGCTCGCGGAGCTGCGCGAGCCCGCGCTGCTGAAGCTCTTCTTCGGCGCCGACCCGGCGCAGCTCGCCGCCGCGCAGCTGCCCGCCAACCGCGCGCGCCTCGCTGAATACGAGCGCATCCGCGACCAGATGGCCGACGCGGTCCCGCCCGGCCCTCGCCAGGCGCTCGAGCTCGGAATGAGGGTCGAGCGCGAGACGATCGCGTTCTGGGAGGAGCTCGCCGGGGACGGCTAGGGTTGCGCCGGATGGCCACCGCCGCAGAGCCACAGCCGGCCGAGCTGCCGCTGCCGGGCGGCCGCGACGGTGCGAAGGTCCGCCTGCATCCGCTGCTCACCGCCAGGGTCCAGGGACCGCCGGCGTGGTTTCTGCGCGAGGAGGGCCGCTTCGCGTGGCGCAAGGCGCTCGGGCTGGGGGTGCCGAAGGACGAGTGGCTCACCTCGCCGATCCAGGCGTTCCTGCTCGAGCACCCGGGCGCTGGACCCGTGCTCGTGGACACCGGTTTCCACGGCTCCGTCGCCGTGACCCCGCGCTCCAACCTCGGTGGCTTCGGGGCGATCCTCTACAGGGACATCGAGATGGAGCCCGAGCAGGCGGTAGCGGCGCAGCTGCGTGAGAAGGGCATCGAGCCGTCGAGCGTGAAGACGGTGATCATGACCCACCTCCACCCCGATCACGCAAGCGCGATCGCGGACTTCCCGGAGGCCACGTTCCTCGTCTCGACCGCCGAGTGGGAGGCGGCCACCCACGGCGGCCCGCGCGACGGTTACGTGAAGCGCCAGTTCGACCACGGCTTCGACTACCGCCTGGTGGACTTCGACGCGAACGACGCGAACTCGTTCTCCGGCTTCGCGCGCTCGTTCGACGTCTTCGGCGACGGCAGCGTCCGCATCGCCTTCACCCCCGGACACACGGCCGGACACATGTCGGTCGTGGTGCAGACGGCGCACGGCGAGGTGCTGCTCGCCGCGGACGCGATGTTCATGCGCCGGACACTCGAGGAGGAGCACCTCCCCCACTTCCTCTTCGACGAGCACCTGTTCCGGCGCTCGCTGCGGGAGATCAAGCAGTACGTGAAGGAGACGCCGGACGCGGTCGTCGTGCCGGGGCACGACTGGGAGGCCTGGCAGCAGCTCGAGCCGGTCTACTAGTCCCCTAGCTCAAACGCCTGGGACGCGGTCACGTGGATGGTCTTGCTGCTTCGCGTCCACGCGATCAGGTTGAGCGCCTGGAGGCGGTCGAGCATGTACTGGAACGCCTCGGCCTGCGCGCCGGTCCGGTAATCGCGGCTCACATCGAACGCGTACCCCGTGGAATGCATCCCGGCGCCCGGTCGCACCAGTCGGGTCACCGTGAGCGGCGCACTCGTGCCCCCGACCTGGCGCACGCCGCGGGCCATGTAGACGGCGAGCTCGAACGCCCTGGGTCGAAGCCCCCAGAGGAGCTCGTCCTCGATGCCCGGGGCGCGGCGCAGCCCGTAGCGCCGGGGCTCGTTCGGAAACGGCCGCAGCTCGCCGTCGAGGTAGGCCGCGCTCAGGTCGTCCTCGGTCTCGAAGATCTTCGTCCGATCGGGCGGGTGCAGCACCAGCTCGCCGGACGGGGCGCTCTCCTGGAGGCCGGCGAGCCGCTCGAGCCGCGCGCGGTCGTCGCGGTAGAGGCGCATCACCCCGTGCGAGGCCAGCACGCGCCAGAGGTAGGTCTTCGAGTCGTCGCCGAGCCGCATCAGGAGGCGGTAGGCGCGCGCGTGGTTGTTCGGAGCGCTGTCGAAGAAGACCTGCGTGTAGCTCGCGTCGTCGTCCCCGTAGGCGCCGAGCACGCCCTGCAGGTTCCCTATTCCCATGTGGTACGAGACCACGGCCAGGTCCTCGCGCCCGAACTCGTCCATCGCGAGCTTCAGGTAGCGCCCGGTGGCGGCGAGCGACTTGCGTGGGTCGAAGCGTTCGTCCACGCGGCGCCGCTTGGCCCTGAGGCGCTCCGCCTCGCGCGGGCCGCGCGCTCGGGCGAGGCGGCGGGTGAGGCGCTCGCTCGCGCGCACGTCCACCTGCATGTCGAGCAGGCTCGTGGCCGTCTCCGCGAGGATCTGCGTGAGGCCGACGGCTCCCTCCAGGTCATCGCTCGCGATCGCGTCCGGGCGCCCGGCGCTCTCGAGCAGGACCATGCCCTCGATCAGGTCCGGATCGACGCCGGCTTCGTCCGCGGCCTGCTCGATGTCGCCGCGGAAGCGCTCCACGCGCCGCGCCGTGGCCAGTACGCCGCCCGGGCTCTTGGCGTAGACCACGTGGCCGTGGCCCGCCGCGGCGCGCTCCTCGAACTCCTGCTCGCGGTCGGGCTCGTAGGCGTACGGATCGCCCTTGATCTCGAGCGGGCTGTAGATGGGCGGGTCGTCGTCGCGGAGCAGCACGAACGCGGCGGCGGCGAGGCCGGCGAGCAGCAGGGCGATGAACATGAGGCGGCGCATCGGGCCGCCTCAGGTTGTCAGGGAACGCAGGGCGCCCCGTCGCACACGTCGATCACGCTGCCCCCGACGCGCAGGAACTCGGACTTCTGGCGGCGCGCGAGCGGGCTGGCTCGCGGTGCCCCGTGCGGGTCCTGGCCCTCGCGCGGCGGCGTGTTCGTGATGGGCGGTGCCGGGATTCCGGTGTCCCAGAGCACCATCGCCGAGCCCGCGAACGGGAACGCGTCGAGGTGCGGTATCCCGAAGTAGGGGTTCACGTCGGTGTGGCGGCCGGGCGCCAGCGCCGGCCAGCGCACGGAGGCGCCGATCGTGCGCGCCTCCACCTCGGCGGTCACGTTGGCCACCTGGTGGTCGCCGAACGCCACGTGCATGAGCACGTTGTGCGCGGGCGTGTCGGGCAGCGGGTCGCTCGTGATGTGGTGGGCGTAGCCGTTCGCCTCGGCCCGGTCCCAGAGCAGCTGGATCAGCGAGAGCAGCAGTGGGCGCTCGAGCTCGTTCGGGTAGGAGTCGTAGAGCCCGAGCGGCGTGTCGGCGCCCTCGATGTTCCCGTGCGCATAGAGGTCGAAGTCCACCGAGCGCCGGAGCAGCGTCGAGTAGTTCATGCCCGGCACGCCCAGCACGGCGCGGTCGAAGTCGGGTGCCAGTGCGGTGAGAGCGCCACCCATGATGCCGCCCTGGGAGTTGCCGTCGTAGAAGAGCCTCGACTGGTCGACGGTCACGTCTCCCCAGTCGCGCTTCAGCATCCAGCGGCCCACGTACATGAAGTTCACGAACCCCTGCTGGGCGCGGTCCGCCAGCGTCGGGAAGCGCGACAGGTCCTGGAGCAGCGTGAGCACGTTCGGCACGTCGAGGGTCGACATGCCGGTCCAGTCGGTGGCGCAGAACACGAAGCCGTGCTCGTTCGCCATCGCCCGCACGTTGGCGCCGGTGACCTCTCCTGCCCCGCCGAGCAGGCCGTGGCCGTAGAGCGACGGGCGCAGCGGGCCGGGTGGCGGCGTCTTCGGAATCACACACACCACGTTCGCGAGCGTCGTGTTGCCGGGGATGGGCTGCGGCTTGCCGTCCGCGCCGAGCGCGAACTCAGAGCCCGGCGGGCAGCCCGGGGCGTTGAGGAAGCACGGCACGGTCACGTTCCCGCTGATCCGGATCGAGTCGCCGAGGTCGCGGCGGCCGTCGGCCTCGGTCTCGTCCGGCATGTCGTCGGGCAGGTCGGGGTTGGGCGCGAAGCTCGGCTCGCTTCCCTCGGCCACGAGGTCCGACAGGTCGTGGTCGCCCAGCTCCGCGAACGCCTGGTTGCGGATCTGGAGCGCGCGGCCGCTCAGCCCCTCGCGGCTTGCGACGGTGAAGTCCCATGCCAGGTAGAGCTCCTTGCGCTTGATGCCGGCGCGCCGCAGCGTTTCGAAAAGCTGCTCGAAATGAGCGCGGCGCCCGTCGATCTGTGGATCCGGCTTGCGGTCCCTCAGTGCTCTGAATGCAGGCTGCGGCTGGATCGTGCGGCCGCCTGCGTCGCGCAGGTTGCGGAGCGCGACGATGTAGCGCTCGCCCTCGTCGAGGTTCACGGCCGGCCGGACGATCAGGGTCACGTCTCGAGCGTCGGTCGGGTTGGCGTCGAGCTCCGACCAGATCAGCTGACGCTCGAGGGTGCGCGCGTTGATGACCACGATCGGCTGGTCCGGGTCGAACGAGCGCTCGATGTCGGTGATCGGCACCGCGCCCGTGCGCGCGAACGCCGCGGGCGTGTCCAGGCCGGGCACCTTCGTCACGATCATGTTGCCCGGGCTGAAGCCGTCGCTGAAGTTGTACGGAGCGGCGCTCACCGGCTTGCCGAGCCGGTTGCGGGGCATCCACTCGTCGCGCAGGGCGAGGCGCCTGCCGGTCGGGCTCGAGTCGTCAGCGCGGGTGAAGTGGTCGTTCGGCCACGGGTACAGGCACGCGGCCGGATCGAGCGGATCGCAGGCGAAGGCAGCGCCTGCCGGCAGCAACAGAAACGCGGCAAAGACCGCACCGATGAGCACCCCTGCCCGCACGGAGCGGCGATTGTGCCAGCGCTGCAGCTGTCAGGCGCCGGTTCGGGAGCGACCGTCCTGCTGTACCGGGACATAGACCCCCCTGGGCAGGACGGTCGATGTCCTCAGTGCTAGGCGTCCACCGGCCGGCGGCCCGCCGCCTCGGCGTGCTCGCGGGCCGCGCGGCGGGCGTCGCGGGCGCGGCGGACCGCTCCCTTGCGCCCCTCGCGCACGAGGCTCGTGTGGAGACCGCGGATGCGGTCGAAGACGGCCTCGGAGGCGGACTGGGCCTGCTCCTTGGTCGGCTCGTCCACTCGCTCGAACCTGAGCGGCTCGCCGAACTGGACCGTGACCTTCGGGAACTGGAGCCGCTTCCAGTTGCGGGCGCGCTCGGTGCCCGCGATCGCGGTCGGCACCACAGCGGCGCCGGACTCGAGCGCTAGGCGGCCGAGGCCGTGGCGCGGCTTGCCGAGCTCGCCTGTGCGCGAGCGGCCGGCCTCCGCGTACATCACCACGATGTCGCCGCGCGCGAGCACGGCGTGGGCGGTCTTGAAGGCCTCCTCGTCGTGGTGGCCGCGCCTGACCGGGAACACGCCGCCGTTGTGGTAGACGACCTGCATCGGCCACTTGAAGAGCTGCGACTTCGCCATGAACTGCACCTTGCGGCGCAGGTAGACCGCGACGAAGAAGTGGTCCAGGAACGAGAAGTGGTTCGGCGCGATGATCACCGGCCCGTCCGCCGGGATGTTGTGCGAGTCGATGCAGCGCGCCCTGTAGAAGAACAGCAGGTAGGGCGTGAGCAGCAGCCGCACGAGCTCGTACATCCAGTTGGGCCGCTTGCTGCGCTGGCGCTCGTGGAACCTGTCGAAGTGCTCCGCTGGCCGCGGATCCTTGTACACCTGCGCCTTCACCTGGGCATCCCTACCCGGAGCGGTCCGCTTCGTTACTCCTGGCGCGCTCGAGAGCTCGCGCCCAGCCCGCCAGAAGCGACTCTCGCTCGTCCTCCGACATCGACGGCTCGTAGCGCGCGGCCTGTCGCCACATCGCGCGCACATCCTGCTCGCTCCACGCGCCGGTGGCCACGCCGGCCAGGTAGGCGGCGCCCAGCGCGGTCGTCTCCGACACCTCGGGCACCACAACCGGCACCCCGAGCACGTCGGCCTGGAACTTCATCAGCCAGCCGTTCACCACCGCGCCGCCGTCCGCCTTCAGCTCCTCGAGCTTGACCCCGGAGGTCTCCTCCATCGCGCGCACCGCGTCCACGGTCTGGTAGGCCATCGCCTCGAGCGCGGCGCGCGCCAGGTGGGCCCGGCCGGCGCCCCGTGTGAGGCCCACGAGCGTCCCGCGCGCGTACGCGTCCCAGTGCGGCGAGCCCAGGCCCGTGAAGGCCGGCACCAGGTAGACGCCGTCGTTCGAGTCGAGCGAGCGGGCGAGCTCCTCGGTCTCGTCGGCCGTGCGGATGATCCCGAGCTGGTCGCGCAGCCACTGCACCGCCGCGCCGGTCACGAAGATCGCCGCCTCGAGCGCGTAGTCCACGCGCCCGTCCACTCCCCACGCGATCGTGGTGAGCAGGCCCTCGGCGGGCGCCGGCGCATCGGTGCCAGCGTTCTCGAGCACGAAGCTGCCGGTCCCGTAGGTGTTCTTGCCGAGCCCGGGCTCGTGGCAGGCCTGGCCGTAGAGCGCCGCCTGTTGGTCGCCGGCGATGCCGGCCACCGGCACCGACCCGCCGAACTCCGACGTCTCGCCGTAGACGTGCGCGCTCGGGCACGGCTCGGGCAGCGAGCCCTGCTCCACCCCCAGCAGGTCGCACAGCTCGGAATCCCAGCGCCGCTCGCGGATGTCGAACAGCAGCGTGCGCGACGCGTTCGAGAAATCGGTGGCGTGCTCTCCGGTGAGCTTGTAGACCAGCCACGAGTCGATCGTTCCGAAGGCGGCATCGGGCGGCACTCCGCCCTCGCGGATCAGCCATTCGATCTTCGTGCCCGAGAAGTAGGGGTCGAGCACGAGCCCGGTGCGCTCGCGGAACAGCGGTTCGTGGCCCGCCTCCTTGAGCTCGTCGCAGCGGCGGGCGGTGCGACGGTCCTGCCAGACGATCGCCCGGTGGAGCGGCTCGCCGCTCTCCCGATCCCACGCGACCACGGTCTCGCGCTGGTTCGTGATCCCGATTCCCGCGAGCGAGCGGCCGTCGATCCCGACCGAGTCGAGCGCCTCCTTGGCCACCGCGCGCGTCACGTCCCAGATCTCGCCCGCGTCGTGCTCCACCCATCCGGGGCGCGGGAAGTGCTGGCGGAACTCGCGGTACGCCCGCCCAGCCGGGCGGCCGCGCTCGTCGAAGGCGATGCAGGTGGTGCCGGTGGTGCCCTGGTCGATCGCGAGGATCAAGAGTTCGGCAGCCTATCCCGCAGGTATCTTCCCGGCCCATGCCTGACGTCGAAGCTCACATCACAGGGACCGTCTGGAAGATCGAGTGCGAGATCGGCCAGGAGGTCGAGGAGGGCGACACGCTCGTGATCCTCGAGTCGATGAAGATGGAGATGCCCGTCGAGGCCGAGGACGAGGGGACGGTCAGGGAGATCGTCTGCGCCGAGGGCCAATCGGTGTCCGAGGGCGACACGCTCGTCGTCCTCGAGTGACGGAGAAGCTCCATCTCGACGAGCCCGCCGACGGCGTAGCACGGCTCACCATCTCGAACCCGGATCGCCGCGGCGCGCTCGATCACCAGATCCTGGACGCGCTCGCCGAGCACGCCCGCACGCTCGACGCCCGCTGCCTTGTGATCCGCGGCTCCGGCGACGTCTTTTCGGCCGGCTACGACATCGGCAACCTCAGCGAGCAGGAGTTCGAGGAGAGCGCCGAGAAGCTCGTGGCCCATCCGTTCCACGACGCCCTCGCGGCGCTGGAGGCGTACCGCTATCCGGTCGTCGCGGAGATCAACGGGCACGCCATCGGCGGCGGCCTCGAGCTGGCGATCACCTGCGACATCCGCCTCGCCGCCAGCGGCGTGAAGATGGGCATGCCGCCGGCCAAGCTCGGGCTGATCTACTCGCACACCGGCCTGGCGAAGTTCATCGACGTCTGCGGGCCCGCCAACACGGCGGAGCTGTTCTTCGTGGGCCGCAACGTCGACTCGGAGCGCGCGCGAGAGATGGGGCTCGTGAACCAGGTTGTGGACCCGGTGGCGCTCGGCGAGCGCGTGGTCGACCTGGCGAGCGAGATCGCCTCGAACGCGCCGCTGTCGCTGGCCGGCAACAAGCGCATGCTGCGCGAGCTCCGAACGCTGCGGCTGCCGGCCGAGCTGGAGCGTGAGCTGGTGGAGCTGCGCGAGTCCTGCTTCGCCTCCGAGGACTTCCGCGAGGGCGTGTCCGCGTTCGCGGAGAAGCGCAAGCCGAAGTGGCGCGGTCGCTAGCTGTACGCCTCCTCTTCCAGCCACTTCGTCACGAAGCGCGGGCTCACGTGGATGTTCACCTGGCGTGACCCGTCACCCGACGCGTTGAAGCCGTGGGGCTCGCCGGCCGGGACCACGACCACCTCCCCGGCGCTGACCTCGACCTCACCGTCGGGGCCGCGGAAGCTGGCCTGCCCCTCGAGCATGATGAAGATCTCCGGGTAGTCGTGGGTGTGCAGCGAGGGGCCGCGTCCCGGCGCGGCGTCCACGAGGAAGAAGGACACGCCGACACCGTCGTGGTCCGCGCCCTCGAACTCGAGTGAGTTGTTGCTCTGAGGCAGCTCGTCGTTTCGGATCACCTTCATGGCTGCCAGTATGCCCCGGTGCTCGACGCGGCCGTCGACCTCCTCAGGTGCCCCGTCTGCGCGGGTGCGCTCGAGGAGCACGAAGGCGCTCTCCGGTGTGCGAGCGGCCACTCATTCGACATCGCGCGCCAGGGCTACGTGAACCTCGTGCCGGGCGCGGGCGACAGCACCGCCATGGTCGAGGCCCGCGAGGCGTTCCTCGGGGCCGGCCATTACCGGCGGCTTGCCGAAGAGCTTGCGAGCGAGGCGGCGACGGTGGGCGTGCCCGGCGCGGTGCTCGACATCGGCGCGGGCACCGGCCACTATCTCGCGCGCGTGCTCCACGCGCTGCCCGAGCGCACCGGCCTTGCCGTCGATACCTCGAGCGCCGCGCTGCGGCGCGCCGCGCGCGCCCACGCCCGCGCGGCCGCTGTCGGCGTGGACGTGTGGCGTGAGCTTCCGCTGCGCGACGGTGTGGCGGCGCTGATCCTGAGCGTGTTCGCGCCCCGCAACGCGGCCGAGATGGCGCGCCTGCTCGCCCCCGGCGGCGTGCTGATCGCCGTCACGCCGACGACTCGCCACCTGTACGAGCTCGTGGGGCCGCTCGGTCTGCTCTCGGTGCCCGACGACAAGGCCGACCGGCTCGACGAGCAGCTCGGCTCGCAGTTCAGGCTGGACGGGCGCCGCACCATCGAGCATTCGATGTTCCTCGCACGCGAGGAGGCCGCCCAGCTCGTCCGCATGGGACCGAGCGCGTGGCACGTGGACGAGCAGAGCGTCGACGAGCGACTGGCGCTCCTGCCCGACCCGCTCACGGTCACCGCGTCCGTGTCGATGTCCCGGTACTTGACGCGCTCCGGCTGACGACTCAGGCTTGCGCCCATGCGCGTGGGTGTCGGGTTCACTCCCTTCGAGACCCGGACGGACGTGATCGCCAACGTCGCCGCCCACGCCGAGGACGTCGGGCTCGAGCGAGTGGACGTCGCCGAGGGCTGGACGCACGACTCGCTGATCATCCTCGCGGAGCTCGCCGCGCGGACGTCGCGCATCGGGCTCGGCACGTCGATCATCTCCGTCTGGGGGCGCACACCGGCGACCATGGCGCTCGGGGCCGCCGGCCTACAGCGCTGCTCCGAGGGCCGCTTCTCGCTCGGGATCGGTGCCGGAAGCCCGCCGCTCGCCGAGGGTTTTCACGGCCGCCGGTGGGACCAGCCGCTGGCCCGCCTGCGCGAGACGGTGACCACGGTTCGCGCGCTGCTCGCCGGCGATCGCCTGCCCGAACCGGCACAGGGTGCGCGGCCGTTGCGCCTGGGTGTCGTCCCGGAGCCACCGGTGCCGATCCTGCTCGCCGCCCTGTCTCCGGGCTCGGTGCGGCTCGCGGGTGAGCTGGCGGATGGGTGGTCGCCGTTCCTGTGGGCACGCTCACGGATCGAGGACGGGAAGGCCCTCCTGCAGGAGGGCGAGCTCGCCGCTGAGGCCCCCACGCCCACGAGCGTCGCGCTTGGAGTTCCGGTCGCGCTGGGTCGCGACGAGGCGAGCGCGCGGCGGCTCGCGGCCTGGTGGCTGTCGACCTACTGCACGCGCATGGGCCCGCTGTACCCGCGCATGCTGGGTGAGCGATTCGGCATGACCGCAGCGGTCGACGCGGTCGTCGCCGCCGCCGATGGCAAGACGCAGCCCGACCTCCCGGCCGGCGCGGAGGACCTCGCTCGGGAGGTGACGCTCTTCGGAACCTACGACGACGCCGGGGCGGTGATCGCCGAGTGGTTCGCCGCCGGAGCCGACAGCCTCAACCTCGTCCTGCCCCCCGGACACCCTCAGGAGGAGCTCGCGGAGTTCCTGGATGTAGCTTCGTCCGTCCGGGCGTAGCCCTAGGTTGGGGCTCCGTGCCGCCCCTCATCTCCCGGGAAGAGGCGCTTCGGCTCGGCGAGATCACCGATCGCGCGGAGATCGAGGCGCTGGTCGAGCGCGCCTGGCGGGTGCGGCAGGACCGCTTCGGCGACTCCACCGACATGTGCTCGCTCGTGAACGCCAAGTCGGGCGGCTGCGCGGAGGACTGCGGCTTCTGCTCGCAGTCGCGCTTCGCCGAGGCCGACACGCCGATGCACGCGATGATGGGCCCCGAGCAGATCCTCGAGCACGCGCGCGCGGCCGAGGC
>DASUQG010000373.1:0-11904 GCA_036280695.1 Thermoleophilaceae bacterium | reverse complement strand
GCGTGAGGCCGCCGCGATGACGGCACAGATGGCCGAGCGGCTGCACTACCCACTTGGACGTGCGGCGGCGCTCGAGGCGCGCGGAGTGTCGGACGAGGACCCGGCCGCGGGCGCGGCGCTGCTGGCCGAGGCCGAGGAGGCGTGGCGCGCGCTCGACCGGCCGCTCGAGGCCACCCGCGCCCGGCTCCTGGCCGGCCAGGTGCTCTTGGGCCACGACGACACCCGGGCGCGTGAGCTGCTCGCCGAGGCGGCGGCTGAGGGCGAACGGCTCGGCGTGGCGCACCTGGCGGAGAAGGCGCGCTCGGCCGCTGCGACGGCCGAACGACTGCACTGAGGGGCGTGCTCTACTGCGCCAGGTCGGCGCCCGCGATTACGACCACGGTCGCGTCGCCCGCGAGCTCCTGGCTGGCAACGTCGATCGGCTCGCGCTGGGCGATCTCGAGGCGCTTGTTCACGGCCTGCGCCTCGCGCTGGTGGCCGGGTGCATAGAGCACAACGGACTCAGCGCGCTGCTGCTCCTGGTCGGCCGAGTTCGCAACCGTGCCGAGCGTGAAGCCGTGTGACTCGACCCGGTCGCCCACCTGCTTCGCGAGGTTGGGCACCGTGGTGCCGTTGAGCACGGCGACCGTGACGTTGGCCGGCACGATCGGTCGCCTCTTCCTGTCCGCCCCGTCGTTGTTGTCGGCCTGGTCGTTTCCGCCGTCGCCGCCTCCGGCCGGGCGCGCGCCCGCGGGCGTGCCGCTGTCGTCGTTCGAGATCTGGTCGAGGGCGAAGGCTGCGCCGCCGCCGATGATCAGGAGCCCCGCCACCGCGAGCACCGCATAGCGCGGGTTGGCCACCAGACGCCGGTACCACGGCCGGCGCGGCGGCGGGATGATCGCCGTCTGCTGCGGCATCGGGCGCGGCGGGAGCATGGAGCGCACCGGAGCGCGCTGCTCGGGCGGAACGGGCGGAACGGGAGGCGCGCCGGGCGGGCGCCCACCGGCGGGCGTGGCCGGCCCACCGGGACCTCCGGGCACGGCCGGAGCACCGCTCGCGGGCGCCGGAGTGCCGGGCGACGTGGGCCCGCTCGGGGCGCCAGGCTTCGCGGGGGCGGCCGGCCCGGCCGCCGCCGGAGCAGCTCCGGGCGAACCGGGCTTGGCGCCGGGAGCGGCCGGGACAGCGGGCGCGCCGTCGCCGCCCGGCGTGTCGGGTGCCGATGGCTCGCCGGGCTTGGCGCCGGGCGCCGCGGGCTCGGGCTTCGTGCCGGGCGCTGTGGGGGCGCCGGGCTTCGCGGGGACCCCGGTGCCGGGTGCCGTGGGTGCATCGGTGCCGGGCGCCGCAGGAGCCGCGGGGCCGCCCGCCTCAGTGCCGGGCGCCGTTGGTCCCCCGGGCTTGGCGCCGGGTGTGGCGGGCGCGCCAGGCTTCGCGCCCGGCTGCGGGGCCGTCGCGGCGCCCTGGGCCGCCGCGGTCTGCGCGCCCTGGCCTGCCGCGGTCTGCGCGCCCTGGCCTGCCGCGGTCTGCGCGCCCTGGGCCGCCGCGGTCTGCGCGCCCGCCTGCGCGCCTGCTGTTGCCGGGACTCCGGGCGCCGCCGCGCCGCCCGCGTTTCCGCCGGCCTTGGCGGGCTTTGCCTGGGTGGCTGTTGCCGCGCCGGCGCCGGCAGCGGCCGCCACGGCTGGAACTCCGGGCCTGGCGCCCTGCTGCGCCGGCTGTCCGGGCTGCGGTACGGCTCCGGGCTTCGGTGGCTGCGGCTGCGCCTGCACGCGGCCCGGCACGACCGTGGGCACGCCTGGTTCTGCGGCGCGCTCCGGTGCCCGGCCCGCCCACTCACGCAGGCGCTTCACGTCCCGCGCCTGCGAGAAGTAGAGAACCGATAGGACCGCAAGCCCGACCACAGCGGCGAGCCCGGCGTACGAGCCGATTTCTTGGACGATTTCCGGCAAGGCTGGAACTGTAGAGCGGGGGACGGCGCCCGCCGCACCGCGTGGCGCGCGGCAGGGACCTAGTGCGGCGAGTGCCGGACCTTAGCCGCCCTGAACCGCGAGTGCCCGCTCGACCGACAGCTCGGCGACCGCGCCGGCCAGCGCCGCGGCGTCACCTGCGTACACGAGCTCCTCGATGCGGGCGAACGCGCTCTCCACCCATTCGGGTGCAAGCGGCGGCCGCACGGCGCAGACGATCTTCTCGGCGGGCGTGGACTCCGGGCGCTCGCCGGGATTGAAAAGCTCCTCGTGGATCTTCTCGCCGGGACGCCGCCCCACGATCTCGATGCCGATGTCCACCTCCGGCTCGAGGCCGGCCAGGCGGATCATGTTGCCGGCGAGGTCGATGATCTTCACCGGGTCGCCCATCTCGAGCACGAACACCTCGCCGCCCGTGGAGAGCTCCCCCGAGCGGATGATCAGCTGCACCGCCTCGGGGATCGTCATGAAGTAGCGCGTCATCTTCTCGTCGGTGACCGTGACGGGCCCGCCCTGCGCGATCTGACGCCGGAAGATCGGAACCACGGAGCCGGACGACCCGAGCACGTTGCCGAATCGGACCGACGCGTAGCGCGTGCCCTTCCAGCGGTTCTGCGCAGCCTCCACTGCCCACTCCGCAAGCGCCTTCGAGGCGCCCATCACCGTGGCCGGGCTCACCGCCTTGTCGGTCGAGACCAAGACGAAGCGCTCGGTGCCCGCCTCGCCGGCAGCCGCGGCCACGATGCGCGTGGCCACCGCGTTGTTGCGCACTGCCTCCACCGGGTTCTCCTCCATGAGCGGCACGTGCTTGTACGCGGCCGCGTGGAAGACGACGGACGGCTGGTACTCCGCGAAGATCTCGCGCATGCGGGTGGCGTCCTTGCAGTCCGCCAGCACGGGCGCGGAGCGCGCGAAGTGGCGCTCCTCCTCGAGTTCGCGGCGCACCTCGAAGAGCGCGTTCTCGGAGTTCTCCACCAGCACGAGCCGCTTCGCGCCCACGCGCGCGATCTGGCGGCAGAGCTCGGCGCCGATCGAGCCACCCGCCCCGGTCACGAGCACGGTGCGGCCGCGCAGGTAGGCGCCCACACGGTCAATCTCGACCCGCACAGGGTCGCGCCCGAGCACGTCCTCCACGCGGACCTCGCGGACCTGCCGCATCAGGTTCACGCCGCCGGAGAGCAGCTCGAAGGTCGTCGGCAGCGTGCGCACGGGGATGCTGCGCTCGCGGCATGCGGTGACCACCTGCTGGCGCAGCGTGCCGGGCGCCGAGGGGATCGCGATGATCACCTCGTCGGGCTGCACCCCGTCGAGGATGCGCGGCAGCTCCGGCGTGCCGCCGAGCACCTTGATGTTTGCGATGCGCATGCCCTGCTTGCGCGGGTCGTCGTCCACGAAGCCCACCGGCGCGCTGCGCAGGCCGGGATTGCGGCGCAGCTCAAACGCCACCTGCTGGCCTCCGTTGCCCGCGCCCACGATGAGCACCTCGGTAGCCGCCCGCTCGAGGATCGCGCCGCGCGCGGGGCGCTCCACGATCGCGCGCACGGCGAAGCGCGCGCCGCTCACGAACACGAGCGAGAGCAGGAAGTCGAGCGCGAGGACGCCCCGCGGCGGGTCGTGGCGACCGATCGAGAACAGGAACAGCACGACGATCAGCCCCACGGTCGAGACGATCACTGCCTTCAGGATCGACTCGAAGTCCTTCTGGTCGACGAAGCGCCAGAGCTTCGAGTAGAGGCCGAACATCGCGAAGATCACGAGCTTCATCGCGACCGTGAGCGCGATCGTGTCCCACAGCAGCGCGTCGTACCGCTCCGGGATCCCCGAGTCGAAACGCAGGACGTACGCGAGGTAGTACGCCAGCCCGAGCAGGCAGGCGTCGACGCCAACCTGGCCCAGGCGGCGGATGTTCACGGATGTGGTCAGCGATCCCATGAGTCGGCGGCCGAGAGGAGCAGTTTGACGAGTTCGTTCGGGTCTCGCCGAATCCGCACGCCGGTTTGCGCGGAGCGCGGCTCCAGGCTCACCTCGGCGGCGTCGGTGAGCCTGCGCATGCGACCCTCGCGCAGCAGCGCCTCGTCGACGGCTCCGAGGCGGCCCTCGAACGTCGTGTACACGGGCGTCCCGAGCGCCACGGCCTCGCGGTTCATCGTCCCTCCCGCCGAGATCACAAGGTCGGCGAACGCGACCAGGCTCTGAGTGTCCACGACTCGGTCCGGCACCACGAACCTCTCCAGCTCGCGCAGCTCGTCCCGTTGCGCGCGCGTCCGGGGCAACACGACCGCCTGCGTGCCGTCCTGCGCGAGGCGGTCGAGCACGCGCCGGAAGAGCGGGTTGTCGAAGCGGTGGTAGAGCGACACCTCGGGCGGGGTCCGGACCACCACCAGCGGCCGGTCGCGTTCGAGGCCGAGCTCGCCCAGCACGGCCTCGTCCGGCTCGAAGTCCGCCAGGTAGTACTCCTCCTTCAGGCCCGCGTAGCGGCGCAGCTTGCTCGGCTTCGCCCCGTAGCGCGCGAGCCGCTCCGGCGGGATCAGCTCCGGCACCATGACCACCCGGCAGAGCCTGCAGTTCACGTGGTGCTGCTGCGCGGCGAACTCGTAGTCGAAGGCCGTGGCGGCGGGGATCCGCAGCAGCGCCGCGGCGACGCTCACGTCGTTGGAGCCGTGCCCCATCGCCACGTCGAAGCGCCGGCCACGCGCCCAGCGGACGAGGCCACCGCTGCGCGACACCAGGCCGAGGCCCTTCGATGCGAGCTGCCCGCCTCGGTGGCGGCCGATCGCCGTGTGGTCGATGCCGAAGCGCTCGCAGAGCTCGAGCGTCTGCGCGAAGTCGCGCGCCGTGACCTCCACCTGGTGCCCGTCGGCCCGCATCGCCTCGATCAGCGGGCGCATCACGAGCACGTGGGGGCTGTTCGTCAGGTCGACCCAGACGCGCATGCTTCGATGACCTGGCGGACGTCGTCCTCGCCGAGGTCGGTCCCCATCGGAAGGGCGAAGTTGGTCCGGGCCGCCTCCTCCGTCGCCGGCAGCTCGGTGGCGTCCGCTATCGCCGGCTGCCTGTGCACCGGCGTGCGGTAGTAGCCGCGCCCGACCGGCAGCTCACGCTCAGAGCGCACGACGTAGAGGTGGTACGCGTGCCGCGCCCCCTCGGTGGGCCGCGGGAGCAGCGCGTGCTCGCCCATCCCGAGGCGCTCGTACGCCGACGCCACCGCCCGGCGCCGCTCGGTCCATCCGTCGAGCTCCGGCAGCAGCACGCGCAGCACCGCGGCCTGGAGCTCGTCGAGGCGCGAGTTGTAGCCCACGTCGGTGAACGTCGTCTTGTCCCGCGAGCCGTGGAAGCGCAGGATGCGCATGCGGTCGGCGAGCTCGTCGTCGTCGGTCGCGATCGCGCCCCCATCGCCAAGGCAGGGCAGGTTCTTCGAGGGGAAGAAGGAGAACGTGGCCACGTCGCCGAGCGCGCCGACCCTCGTGCCGTCCAGCTCGGCGCCGGCGGCCTGCGCCGCATCCTCCACCACCGGGACGCCCAGCTCGCGCAGGCCGGGGACCGGCGCCGCGTTGCCGAACAGGTCCACCGGCACGATCGCCTTCGTCCGCGGCGTGAGCGCCGCGTTGACGGTGTCAGGGGTAACGCAGAAGGTGTCCAGGTCGATGTCGCAGAACACCGGGCGGGCGCCGAGCACGAGTGCCGCCTCCGCCGTGGCGTAGAAGGTGAACGAGGGCATCACGACCTCGTCCTCGGGTCCCACGCCGAGCGCCCGCAGCGCGATCGTCAGAGCGTCGGTGCCGTTCGCCACCCCGACGCAGTGGCGCACACCGAGATAGGCCGCGAACTCCTCCTCGAAGGCATCGACCTCCGGCCCGAGGATGTAACGGCCGCTGCGCGCCACACGCTCGAGCGCTTCGCTCAAGCGGTCGTGATAGGGCGCGAGACTGCTGGCAAATAGGGGTATCAAGGCTCGCTACCCTACCCCGCGCCCATGCCCCTGATCGCCTCCCTCACAGACCCGATCGTCGAGATGGCCGTGGACGTCGTGGACGCCATGGGCCTCGCGGGAGTGTTCGTGCTGATGCTCCTGGAGAGCGCCTGTATCCCGGTGCCGAGCGAGGCCACGATGCTGTTCGCGGGCTTCAACGTCGCCAACGGCGAGTACAGCCTGTTCGCCGCCACGGCGGTCGGTTCGCTGGCGAACCTCGTCGGCTCCTGGATCGCATACTGGGTCGGCCGCGCCGGTCGCGTGGACATCCTGGAGAAGCACGGCCGCAAGGTCGGCATCAAGATGTCGCACCTCAGGTGGGCGGACCGCTGGTTCGAGCGGCACGGCGACGCGACCGTCTTCTTCACGCGCATGCTGCCGATCATCCGTACGTTCATCTCGCTCCCCGCCGGGGTCGCCCGCATGCCCTTCTGGCGCTTCAGCGTGCTGACCCTCGCCGGCTGTGTGCCCTGGGTGCTGATGCTCACCTTCATCGGCAAGCAGGCGGGCGATAACTGGGAGCAGTGGAAGGACTACCTCCACTACGTGGACTACGCCGTGGCGGTCACCATCGTGATCGGCGTGGTGTGGTTGGTGGTGCGGAGCCGTCGCCGCCGCGGTGGCAACGACGCCGCGGCGGGCACGGCCGAGCCAGAGCGCGCGTAGCCGCTGGCGAAACGGTCCGAGCGGACCTATGGTGGGCAGCGCGGGGGGATTCACGACGATGACTCACCTCGGCACCCTTCCAGGCACCCCTGCTTCGGCATCCCCCGCACCCTGGCGTGAGCGCACGCTCTCGCGCCTCGTTGCACACGTGCGCGCCGTTCTGCCGGTGTCCGCCGTGGCCTTCGTGACGGCCGAGCCGGACGAGCTGTCCACCGAGCGCCCCGCCGGCTGGTTCGCGAACGAGGACCTGCGCGCGGCGGTGGATGCCTCGCTCGGCTGGATGCTTCGCAGCCAATCGCTGCTGTTGCCGCGCGTGGACGCGTGGGAGGCGGCGCCAGACCTGATGGAGGCGATCAGTGCCCACGTCGGCGAGGAGGACGCGCAGCGCGTGTGGGAGAGCTTCCGGGCCGCATCCGTGATCGTCTGCCCCGTGCGCGGCGAGATCGGGGTGCCGCTCGGGGCGCTGGTGGTGGCCTCGCTCGACGAGAGCCGGCCGCTCGGAACCGTGCAGCTGCCCACGGTGGAGGCCCTCGCCGACCTCGCGGCGATGGCGCTGGAGCGGACGAGCCTGCTAGAGACCGAGGGCCGCCGTGCGCGTGAGGAGCTGCGGCTGAAGCAGGCCGCGGCGGCGGTGTCCGCCTCGCTCGACCCGTCCGAGGTCTACAAGCGCGTGGTCGAGCACGCGGCCGCGATCACGGGCGGCACGCACGCGCTGCTCACGCGCCTGAACGCGCGCGCCGGCGAGCTGCGCAGCGCCGCGCAGGTGGACTTCTCCGACGAGCTCGCCGAGCAGCTGGTGTCCCTGGACAGCGCCAGCTTCCGGGAGGTCGCGCGCACCAGGAAGCCGATGCTGCGCACGGGAGCCGACGCAGCCCCGCTCGGATGCCTGATCCACACGCCGATCGAGCTCGGCCCGCGCCTCTACGGCGTGCTGACGGTGGGGCACGAGGACCCGGAGCGCTTCGACGCCGGCGACCTCGAGCTGCTCGCGAAGCTCGCGCGCTCGTCGGCCGGGGCGATCGCGAACGCGATCGACTACGAGCGCGAGCGTCGCATCGCCCGGGCGCTGACGCTCGGCTTCGTGCCCGAGTCGCTGCCCGAGGTGCCCGGCTACGAGACCGGCCTTCTGTACGCACCCGCCGCAAACGAGCCGACGGGCGGTGACGTGTACGGCGCCTGGCCGGTCAACGGCGGAGCGGTGGCCGTGCTCGTGGGCGACGTGGCCGGCAAGGGGGTCGAAACCGCCGCCCTCAGCGCGATGGTGCGCTTCTTCGTCGAGGCGCGCAGCTGGGACACGCCCTCTCCGGCGAAGGTGCTCGAACAGGCGAACTCGATGCTGCTCGGTCGGCTGCCGCGCGACACCTTCGTCACGGCTTTCCTCGGCGTGCTCTCGCGCGACTCGCTGCGCTACTGCAACGCGGGGCACCTGCCGCCGCTTCACATCCGCAGCGGCAGCGTGTGCCCACTCGACGGCAACGGCCTCCCGCTCGGCGTTCTCGAGCGGCAGGACTACTCCGAGAGCGAGCTGCTCCTGGAGCGCGGCGATCTGGTCTTTGCCCACACGGACGGCCTGGTCGAGGCGCGCCGCGCTAGCGAGATGTACGGCACCGAGCGCCTCGCAGAGCTGTTGGCCGGCCTCGCTCGCTCGCACCCACCCCAGGAGCTGGTGCGGGCCGTGTACGACGACGTGACCGCTTGGGCGGACGCGATCTCGGACGACGCGGTCGGGCTCGCCATGCGCCGTTCCGCTTGAATAGGGCCCGTGGCGGAAGGGGCATACGCGCGCGCCGGCGTCGACCAGCTCTTGTCGGGGAACGCCGTCTCGGCGCTGGTGGAGGTCCTGTCCGGAATCCGGACCGGGCGCCCCTCGCGCGCGGCGCTCGCGAGCGGCCACTACGCAAACGTCCTGAAGCTCGACGACCGCCGTGGCCTCGCGCTGTCCTGCGACAGCGTGGGCTCCAAGGTCATCGTCTGCGAGCAGCTCGGGCGCTACGACACGATCGGAATAGACCTGTTCGGCATGAACGCCAACGACGTGATCTGCGTCGGCGCCGACCCGATCGCGCTGCTCGACTACATCGCCGTGGAGGAGGCGAACCCGGAGGTGCTCGAGCAGATCGGCATCGGCCTGCGTGCCGGGGCCGAGCAGGCCGGGGTCGAGATCCCGGGCGGGGAGCTGGCGGTGCTGCCCGACGTGGTGCGCGGTCATCCCTCGCCGCGCGGCTTCGACCTCGTGGGCTTCTGCGCCGGGCTCGTGGACCTCGACGCGATCATCACCGGCGAGAGCATCGAGCCGGGCGACGCGCTGATCGGCTTGCCGTCCAGCGGCATCCACTCGAACGGCCTTAGTCTCGCGCGCAGCGTGCTCACCGATCTCGACGAGCAGATCGGCGACCAGACCGTCGGCGACATGCTGCTCGAGCCCACGGTGATCTACGTGCAGGCGATCCGCGAGCTGCTCGACTCGGACGTGGACGTGCGCGGCCTCGCGCACATCACCGGGGACGGCTTCCTGAACCTGCTGCGGCTGGAGGCGCACGCGGGCTACCGGATCGACGCCCCGCTCCCAGTGCCGCCGGTCTTCGTGCATATCGCCGAGCGCGGCAACGTGGAGGACTCGGAGCTCTACGAGGTCTTCAACATGGGCTGCGGCTTCTGCGTCGTGGTTCCGCGCGACGACGTGGAGCCTGCGCTGGAGCTGCTCGGCCGGCACCATCCCGGCTCCGCACTGATCGGCCAGACCACCACCGCGACCGGGGTGGTCGAGCTCCCGAAGCAGGGTCTGATCGGCCGTCGCGGCGAGGGCTTCACCCCGGCGTCGTAAGCACGCCGCACTGGTCGCGGCCGTGATGCTCGGCGCCTGCGCGCCCTCGGCCACGGCCACGGCGGCGCCGGTGATCCCCGGCGACCACCCGGACCCGACGATCCTGCGCGCCGGCAGCGGCTGGTACGCGGCCGCGACCTCCGGCAGCTGGCTGCCCGCCTTCCCGGTCCTGCGCTCGGGCGACACGCGCCACTGGCGGCAGGTCGGGGCGGTGCTGGAGCAGCGGCCGCGCTGGGCGGCGGGCGACTTCTGGGCGCCCGAGCTCGAGCGCAGCGATGGTCGCGTGCTCGCCTACTACGCCGCCCTGGGCGTGAACGGGAGGCGCTGTCTGGCGGTGGCCTCCTCGGCGCGGCTGCGCGGGCCGTACGACGACAGGGGGCCGCTCGTGTGCAGCCGGGTCGGCGAGATCGACCCGCTGCCGGTGACCGACGAGCACGGCGCGAACTGGATCGTCTGGAAGCGTGACGGGAACAGCCGCGGGCGGCCGACGCCGATCCTGGCCGCGCCGCTCGCACCTGGGGGGCTCGCGCTGGCCGGCGTGCCGCGCGAGTTGTTCCGCGCCGATGCTGCGTGGGAGCGAGGGCTGGTGGAGGCACCCGCGCTGCTGCGCCGCGACGGCATGTTCTACCTCCTCTACTCGGCGGGGCGCTGCTGCGGGCTGCGGTGCAACTACGTGACCGGCGTGGCGCGCTCGCGCTCGCTGCTGGGGCCATGGGAGAAGCGCCGCGGCCCGTTCCTCGAGGACGGCGCCTCGCTCCGCTGCCCGGGCCACGTGAGCGTGGCCGGCGCACCGGGTGGCGGACTGCTGCTGGCCTACCACGCCTACGCGGCGGGCGACCCGGCGAACCGGCGGCTCGTGATCGCGCCGCTCACCTTCGACGCCGAGGGCTGGCCGCTCGTGGGCGCGGCGGGGCACCCGAGCCTGGACGCAACGCCGTTGCGCTTCGAATTCCAGAGCGCGCGGCTCGGCCAGGGCTGGCAGTGGCCCGTGGGCCTGCACCCGGCGGCGCGTGTGGGCGGCGGAGCGCTGGAGCTCGGCCCCGGCGTGCTTGCGCGTCAGGCCGGCACGGCCACGTTCGGGGCGCGCACGGTCGTGACGAGCAGGCGGCGCCGCGCGCGCCCCGGCCTGGCGCTGATGGCCTCGGCCGAGAACGGCATCGGCGTGGAGTTGCGCGGACCCGAAGCGGTGGCGTGGCGCATGGACGAAGGGCGGCGCGCGGAGCTCGCCCGCGTCGCGGTCGGGCGCGCCCGGCGGGTCGGGCTGCGCGCGGACATGGGTGCGAGTATCCGGCTGGCGGTGCGGACCCGCGACGGCTGGCGCTCGCTCGGCGGCGAGCAGCCGCCGCCGCGCTGGACCAGCGGGCCGCGTGTCGGGCTGCGCGTGAGCGGGGCGCGGGGCGCGCGGGCCTCGTTCGGCGCCCTATGGATACGGCCGCGCTAGGCGAGCTCCCAGAGCTCGCCCCCGAGCACCGGCACGCGGCGCACGCGCCATTCGCTCGCGAGCCGCCATACCTCCGCGCCGGCACGCGGGCCGGGTAGGTCGCAAACGGCCTCGAGCTCCACGGTGGCCATGCTGGCGAAGCGGCGCAGCGCGGCCGGCACGTCCGGATGCACGCCTGCGCTTGGCTCGGCGCCGGCCGCGATCGCCGCCTCGCGCCACTGCTCGTAGGTGTGCTGTCCGCCCACCCAGCGCTCGTCTCCACCGCCCTCCGCGATGAAGCGCAACGCGGGGAAGGCCAGCCGCTCTACGCTCGAACCGTGACTGCCGTCGACCGCAAGTCCCGCCTCGCGCGCGGCGTCCGGGATCGTGCGCGCCTCCTCGAGGTCGGCTCCGAACGCCTCCAGGATCGCGTTGGACTCCAGGTCGATCCGGAATCGCTGCACGTCGAGGCCCGCGCGACGCGCCTCCTCCACCAGCGCCTCCGGCCCGTCGAGCCTGCGCCGGTGGCACATGATGCCCTCGCGCACCACGCGCAGGTAGCGCTCCGCGGCGGTCGGCCCCTGCTCAGCCGCGGCCCTGAACGCTATGCACGCGGGGTACGTGGAGCGCACGCCGCCACCGTTCCAAACGCGGGGGTCGAGCGGCATCCCGGACGCCGCCGAGTCGTCCAGCCATGTGATCACGAGCGGCGCGAGGTCGGCCTCGAACTCGCGGGCGAGACCGCCCATCACGTAGGTGATTCCGACCTGGTCGCCAAACTCCACCATGAGCCGGCGCAGGCGCGGCTCGGCCGCCCAGGAGGCGGAACATGCAGGATCGGTGTAGTAGCGAAGACTTACAGCCACCGGAGAGCGGAAAATAGATGACGGTGATCGGCACGCTGATCAGCGAGCGCTACCGGCTCGAGGAGAAGATCGGGTCAGGAGGGATGTCGAGCGTCTACCGGGCGTTCGATCCCATGCTCGAGCGCTGGGTCGCGATCAAGCTGATGCACCGCGACATCTCGAACGACCCCGACCAGCTCGAGCGCTTTCGCCGCGAGGCGCGGGCGGTCGCGCAGCTC
>DASUQG010000372.1:0-2747 GCA_036280695.1 Thermoleophilaceae bacterium | reverse complement strand
CAGCTCGGCCGGATCGCGCTCCTCGATCGGGATGGCGCCGCCGTGCGGCGTGGTGGGATCGATCGTGGAGAGGGGTGCCGCCACGTAGAACGGGACGCCGTGCCGGGCGGCGAGCACGGCCAGCGGATAGGTGCCGACCTTGTTGGCCACATCGCCGTTCGCCGCGATCCGATCGGCGCCGACCACCACGCGGTCGACCAGTCCGCGCGCCATCAACGACCCCGCGGCGGAGTCCGCCACGACCCGGTGGGGAATGCCCGCCTGGCGCAGCTCCCAGGCCGTCAGGCGCGCCCCCTGGAGCAACGGGCGCGTCTCGTCCACCCAGACCTCGGCCAGCCGACCGGACTCCCACGCCGCGCGCAGGACGCCCCCGGCGGTGCCGTAACCGCCCGTGGCGAGGGCGCCGGCGTTGCAGTGCGTCAGCGCGCGCGTGCCGCTCTCGAATAGCTCGGCGCCGAGGCCGGCCAGCCGGCGGTCGGCCTCGTGCTGCTGGCGGTGGAGGCCGCGCGCCACCTCGAGCGCGTCAGGCGCGTCGCGGCACTGCTCGAGTGCCCACGCGAGGTTCACGGCCGTGGGCCGTGTCGAGCGCAGCAGCTCGGCCGCGTCCTCGCGCCCGTCCGCAAGCGCCATGCCGTACGCGGCCGCCAGGCCGATCGCGGGCGCGCCTCGCACGGCCAGCGTCCGGATGCAGTCCGCCACCTGCTCGACCGTGTCGCAGCGGATCCAGCGCTCCTCCTCGGGGAGCGCCCGCTGGTCGAGGATCAGCAGGGCGCCGTCCTCGAAGCGCAGCGGTTCGATCGCGGTGCCCTGTCGGGAGCCGGTGCTCACGGGCAACGAAGCTACTACGCGCGCAGCGCGTCGAGGTGCGCGTCCACGAGCTCCGTCTGTCGCTTCGGCGTGAGAGCGCGCGGCTCGAACGTGGCCTGGATCGCGAGCCCGTCGACGAGCGCAACTAGGGCGGCCGCCTCCGCTGCGCAGTCCACGCCGGCGCGGATCTCGCCCCTCTCCTGCGCCTCGAGCAGGCGATCCGTGACGCGGTCGCGCCAGGCGCGGTACGTAACGCGCTGGATGCGGGCCAGAGCTGGGCGCGTGAGCGCGAGGCCGAGGAACGCGAACCACACCCGGATCTCGGCCTGGCGCTCGCGATCGAGGGGCAATCCCTCCAGGAGCTGGGAACGCGCGAGCTCGAGCGGGTCGCTGGTCCGCTCGGCGGCCTGCTCGAGGCGGCGGCCCACACGGTCCGCCACCGTCCTGAACGCGAACCGCAGCAGTTTTTCCTTGTCGGCGAAGTAGTGCACGAGCGCACCCGTGGACCAGCCGGCCTCCTCGGCCACCCGACGGACCGTGACGGCCTCCAGCCCCTCGCGCGAGGCGAGGCTCCAAACGGCGGCGGCGAGCTCACCGCGGCGCTGCTCGTGGTCGACGACTTTCGGCATCGCAAGTCAGTTTATATCGAACGTGTGATATAAATCAATGGATGGAACTGAAATGGATCCTGGCTCTGGGCTTCGAAGCGGCCTTCTGGCTGATGCTGGCGGCGTTCCTCGTACTGCGCTACCGCTACGGGATGGAGAACATCACGCGCCTGTTCGTGATCGGCGTGATCCTCGACACCGCGGGCATTCTCGCCCTGGGCGTGTGGGACTTCGCGCAGACCGGCAAGGTCAGCGTCTACACGGCCTTCATCGCCGCGCTCGTCGTCTACAGCCTCACGGCCGGGAAGGAACATCTGCGCCGGCTCGACCGCTGGATGGCCGCCAACCTGCGGCCGAGGCGGCGCGTGAGCGGCTAGTCAGCTAATCCCAGACCACGTGGAGCGCGGGCGGCTTTCGGAATACGAGGCCGCGCGGGGCGCACGGGTGGTCCGGGTCGAGGCGCAGACGCGGGAGCCGAGCGAGCAGGCGCCCGATCGCAACATGAGCCTCCAAGCGGGCCAGGTGCATGCCGATGCAGACGTGCGGCCCGTGGGCAAAGGCGATCTGATGGCGAGCGTTCTCACGGCGGACGTCGAAGCGATCCGGGTCGGAAAATGCGGCCGGGTCGCGGTTCGCTCCAGCGATCGAGATCGTGACGAGGTCACCCCGGCCGATCGATGCGTCGCCAAACCGAACGTCGCGTGTCGCGTAGCGGTCGATCACCGCGGCGGCCGGCTCGAGCCGCAGGGACTCTTCGACGGCGCCGGCGACGAGCCCCGGATCGCGTTCGACGAGAGCCCGCTGCTCTGGGTGGGCGAGCAGGTGAAGGGCCGCGTTCGCGATCATGCCCTCGGTCGTCTCGATGCCGCCGAACATGAGCACGGCGACATTCGACACGACCTCGGCGCGACTGAGGCCCGCGGCTTGGCTCGCGGCGGCGGCCACCAGCGACGAATCGGGATCGGCATCGAGTGCGAGCTCGACACTCGACCGCAGCGAGGCGAACGCCTCCGAACCGGCGTGTGTGACCGGCTTGCCCGCGGCAACGCCCGTCACGGAGTCGACCATCTCGTCGTACCAGCCGAGGACAACGGTCGTGTCGGTGTCGCTCAGGCCCAGGGCGTACGCGACGACGGTCGCCGAAAGCGGTCCCGCGAGGCCCCTGCGCAACTCCGCGTGTCCCTGCGGCTCGAGCTCGTCGATCAGCCGCTCGGTGGTGGCCTCGACCAGCGGGGTGAAGCGCTCTCGCACGGCGTCGAGTCGAAACGCCCGTGCGAATGGGTCGCGGTGACGACTGTGTTCTGCGCCGTCGAGCGTGAGCATGCTGGGGCC
>DASUQG010000371.1:0-5583 GCA_036280695.1 Thermoleophilaceae bacterium | reverse complement strand
GTGATCACGAGCGGGACCGGGTTCATCGAATGCGCCGTGTTCGGGCTGCCGTCGGGCTCGAGCATGTTGTCCGCGTTGCCGTGGTCGGCCGTGACGACGCAGACCCCGCCCGACTCGTGCACCGCCTCCACGACCTGGCCGAGGCACTCGTCCACGGTCTCGACGGCCTTCACCGCCGCCTCGATCACACCGGTGTGGCCGACCATGTCCGGGTTCGCGAAGTTGATGATCCCGAAGCTGAAGTCGCCCTCCCGCCACTGCTCCACCAGCGCCTGGGCTGCCGCCGGCGCGCTCATCTCCGGCTTCTTGTCGTAGGTCGGCACGTCTCGCGGCGAGTCCACGAGGCAGCGCTCCTCCCCCGGGTACGGGTCCTCCTCGCCACCGTTGAAGAAGTAGGTCACGTGGGCGTACTTCTCGGTCTCCGCCACGTGCAGCTGCTGCTTCCCGCGCTCGGCGAGGGTCGACGCCAGCGTCACGTCCGGGCGCGCCGGCGGGAATGCCACGGGGTAGTCCCAGTCCTCGTGGTACTCGGTGAGCGTGGTGAGCGGGATGCCGGCCTCGCCGAGCTTCTGCGTGAGCTGGCGGGCGCGGTCGGGCCGGAAATTGAAGAAGATCGCGGCGTCGTCCTCGCGGATGCGGCCATCGGCGGAATCGTCCGCGCCCATGGCCAGCGTCGGCTTGATGAACTCGTCGGTCTCGCCGCGCTCGTATGCCTGGCGCACCGCCTGCTCACCCGCCTCGGCGCGGAACTCTGCCTCGCCCTTGACGATCGCGTCGTAGGCGAGCTGCGTGCGCTCCCAGCGGTTGTCGCGATCCATGGCGTAGTAGCGCCCGCTCACCGTCGCGATTCGGGACCCGCCCCAGCTCTCGACCTCGGCCACGTGCCGCACGCCGCTGTCGGGGTTCGTGTCGCGGCCGTCGGTGAAGGCGTGGACGAACACGTCCCGCACGCCCTCGCGCCCAGCGAGCTCGATCAGCGCCCGGAGGTGATCCATGCTCGAGTGGACGCCGCCATCGGAGACCAGCCCGAGCAGGTGCAGTCGCTCGGTGCCGCATGCCGCCCTCAGGGCCTCGTTCTCGAAGAAAGACCCGTCCTCGATCGCCTCGTCGATGCGCAGCAGGTCCTGCTTCACGACCGCGCCCGCACCGAGGTTGAGGTGGCCCACCTCGGAGTTGCCCATCTGGCCCTCGGGGAGCCCGACCGCGGGACCGTGGGTCGTGAGGGTGGTGTGCGGGTGCTTCTCCCAGAGCTCGTCGAAGACCGGCGTGTCGGCCAGCGCGATGGCGTTGCCGGGACCCGGGTCCGCCAGCCCCCAGCCGTCCAGGACGACGAGGCAGACGCGCGGGTAGCTCACGGCGCCGCGGCCGCGACGATCTGTGCGAAGCCCTCGGGGTCGAGGCTAGCGCCGCCCACGAGCGCGCCGTCCACGTCCGGCTGCGCGAGGATCTCAGCGGCGTTGTCGGGTTTCACGCTGCCGCCGTAGAGGACCCGCACGCGCTCCGCCGCGTCCTTCGAGCGGTCGCCGACCAGCGCGCGGATGAACGCGATCGCCTCCTGTGCGATCTCGGGAGTCGCGACCTTGCCGGTGCCGATCGCCCAGATCGGCTCGTACGCGATCACCACGTCCGCGAGCTGCTCGTCCGCGACCCGCTCCAGCCCCTCCTGGACCTGGGTGCGGAGCTTGCGCTGCGTCTCGTCGCGCTCGCGCTCCTCCTCGCTCTCTCCCACGCAGAGGATCGGCCGCAGCCCCGCAGCGAGCGCCGCCGGCACCTTCTCCTGGAGGGCGCGGTCCGTCTCGCAGAAGTACTGGCGGCGCTCGGAGTGGCCGAGCACCACGCCGTCAACGCCCAGCTCCGTGAGCATCGCGGGGCCGACCTCGCCGGTGAATGCGCCGCTCGACTCCTGGTGCATGTTCTGCGCGTACACCCCCACGCCGGTTCCCTCGAGCTTCTGGACGCACGCGTCGAGCGTCGTGAACACGGGGCAGACGCCGATCTCCGCGGACCACCCAGCGTCCTGCGGGAGGCGCTCGCACCACTCCGATGCCTGCGCTCGCGTCCCCCACAGCTTCCAGTTGCCCACGATCAGCGGCCGGCGCGGGCCGTCAGGCGTCATCGAGCACCTCCACGCCCGGGAGCGGCTTGCCCTCGAGCAGCTCGAGCGCCGCACCGCCGCCCGTGGAGAGGTGATCCACACCGTCGGCAAGGCAGAACTCGGCGAGCGCGGCCCCGGAGTCGCCGCCTCCCACGACAGTGGTGCCGGGCGCGTTCGCCACGGCCTCGGCGACGGCGCGCGTGCCGGCGGCGAAGGGCTGCAGCTCGAACGCTCCCATCGGCCCGTTCCAGAACACGGTGCCCGCCTTCCCGACCTCGTCCGCGTAGGCCGCGGCCGTGCGCGGCCCGATATCGAGGCCCATCCAGCCGTCCGGCACCTCCAGGCCCTCCAGCTCCTGGTGCTCGGCCGAGGCGTCGAAGCGGTCGCCGATAACGAGGTCCACGGGGAGCCGCAGCCGGCAGTCCGACGTGTCCGCCTTGTCGAGCGCGCGGCGCGCCAGCTCCACGCCCTCCTCCTCCACCAGCGAATCGCCGGTCGGTATGCCCTGTGCGCGGAAGAACGAAAAGCACATGGCTCCGCCGATCAGGAGCGTGTCGGCGGTGTCGAGGAAGCGGTCGATCAGCGCGATCTTGTCGGTGACCTTGGCGCCGCCCAGCAGCACCACGAGCGGGCGCTCCGGCGACTCGACGATCGAGCGCAGGGTCACGACCTCGCGCTCGAGCAGGAGGCCGGCAACGGCGGGGCGCAGGTACTGGGCCACTCCGGCAGTCGACGCGTGCGCGCGGTGGGCCGCGCCGAAGGCGTCGTTCACGTAGGCGTCGCCGAGCGAGGCGAGCTCCCGCGCCAGGCCGGCGTCGTTCTCCGTCTCCCCGCGCTCCCAGCGCGTGTTCTCGAGCACCAGGACGGCTCCGGGCTCGAGCCGGTCGACGCCACGCCGCACCTCCGGTCCCACGACCTCGGGCGCCTGGTGCACCGGCGCATCGATCAGCTCGCCGAGGCGGGCCGAAACGGGTGCCAGTGAGGTCTCCGGGTCGCGTCCCTTCGGCCGCCCCAGATGGGAGCACAGCACGAGCCGCGTGCCCTTCTCCAGCAGCAGCTCGATCGTCGGGAGGGCGGCCTGAATGCGCGCGTCGTCCGCCACGTGCCCGCCCTCGAGCGGCACGTTGAAGTCCACGCGCGAGAGCACGCTCTCGCCGGCGGTCACCTCGAGGTCACGAACGGTCCGCTTGCCGAGCACCTAGGCGACCGGTGACCCCGCCAGTACCCGTTGCGCCAGGTCGACGACGCGGTTCGAGTAACCCCACTCGTTGTCGTACCAGGCCACGACCTTCACGAGCTTCTCGTCGATCACCATCGTGAGCGGCGCGTCGAACACCGACGAGTAGGACGACGTGACGATGTCGCTCGACACGATCGGGTCCTCGTTGTACTGGAGGATGCCCTCGAAGCGCCGGCTGTCCGCCTGCTCGGCGAACGCGGCGTTGACCTCCTCCGCGCTCGTGTTGCGGGACACCTCGCAGACCAGGTCCACGACCGAGCCGGTGATCACCGGAGCGCGAACGGCGATCCCGTTGAGCTTGCCGTCCAGCTCCGGGACCACGAGCCCGATCGCCTTCGCGGCGCCCGTGGAGGTGGGCACGAGGTTCGCGGCCGCCGCGCGAGCGCGGCGCAGGTCCTTGTGCGGGCCGTCCTGGAGGTTCTGGTCGGCCGTGTACGCGTGGATCGTGGTCATGATCCCGCGCTCGATCCCGACGGCGTCGTGCAGGACGCGCGCCACGGGCCCGAGGCAGTTCGTCGTGCATGACGCGTTCGAGATGATGTGGTGCTGGTCGGCGTCGTACGCGTCGTCGTTCACGCCCAACACCAGCGTCACGTCCGGGTCGCTGGCGGGCGCGCTGATGATCACCTTCTTCGCGCCCGCCGACAGGTGCTTGGCGGCGTCGTCGCGCTTGGTGAAGAAGCCGGTCGACTCGATCACCACGTCCGCGCCGACCTCGCCCCACGGAAGCGCGGCCGGATCGCGCTCGGCGAAGACCTTGAGCTCGTCGCCGTCCACGACCAGGCTGTCGTCCGTGTAGTCCACCTCGCCCTTGAACGGGCCGAGGATCGAGTCGTACTTGAGCAGGTGGGCGAGCGTCTTGGTGTCGGTGATGTCGTTCACACCGACCCAGTCGATGTCCGCGCCCTGCGCGTGGGCGGCGCGGAAGACGTTGCGCCCGATGCGGCCGAAGCCGTTGATGCCGGCCTTCAAGGCCATGTCGAATTGCTCCCTTTCGAATCGCTTCCTTGCGGGCTGAATCTACCTACCCGAGCACGTCATGGCCGACGCGGCGGCTTGTCCACGTCGCGGTGCACCACGTCCACCAGGAAGTCGCCGCGGGCCTCGTACTCGCGCGCCAGGTGCTCCGCGATCACCACGGAGCGATGGCGTCCGCCGGTGCAGCCGATGCCGATGGTGAGGTGGGACTTGCCCTCCTGCTCGTACGCCGGGAGCAGGTAGTCGAGCAGCGGCGTGAGCCGCGCGTAGAACTCGTCGATGCCGTCCGAGCCCTCCACGTAGGCGATCACGTCCTTGTCCTGGCCCGTCTGCTCGCGCAGCTCCGCCTCGTAGTGCGGGTTCGGCAGGAAGCGCACGTCGAAGGTCAGGTCGGCATCGCGCGGCGATCCGTGCTTGAAGCCGAAGGTCATGAACGTGACCGCCAGCTTGCCGCGTCGCCCGTGGGGCAGCAGCATCTTGTCCGCCACCACCTTGCGGAGGCGCGCGGCCGAGAGGTCGCTCGTGTCGATCGAGACGTCCGCCCGCGCCTTGAGCGGCTCGAGCAGCCGCCGCTCCTCCCGGAGCGCCGCCTCCACCGCACCGCCCCCTGCGAGCGGATGGCGCCGGCGCGTCTCCTTGAAGCGGTTGATCAGCGTGGCCTCGTCCGCTTCGAGGTAGAGCACGCGGTACGGCACCTCGTTGCTGTCGAGCTCGTCGAGCACCTTCACCAGCCCGTCGAAGAAGTCGCCACCGCGCACGTCCGACGCAACGGCCGCGCGCTCGACCTTGCTGCCCTTGTGGCTGAACAGCTCGGCGAGCGAGCCGATCATCTCCGGCGGCAGGTTGTCCACGCAGAAGTAGCCGGCGTCCTCGAAGGTGGCCATCGCCTGCGACTTGCCCGCGCCGGAGAAGCCGGTGATCACGACGAAGTCCTCGATCGTCTGCTTTGGAGCCTTGGTACTCGACCTCGGGGCCCTGCCGCTCGACCTCCGCAGCCGGAAGCTCATCGGACCCTGTTCACCTGCGCGTAGATGTCGCGCGCCACCTTGCCGGGCAGGCCCGGCACCGCCTCGAGCTCCTCACGGCTCGCGCGCAGGAAGCGCTCGGGCGAGCCGAAGTGCTGGAGGATGCTGCGCTTGCGCGCGGGCCCGATCCCGGCCAGCTCGTCCAGCACCGAGCCGGTCATCGCCTTGTCGCGCTTGCCGCGGTGGAACTCGATCGCGAACCGATGCGCCTCGTCGCGCACGCGCTGGAGCAGCTGGAGCTCGGG
>DASUQG010000370.1:0-2061 GCA_036280695.1 Thermoleophilaceae bacterium | reverse complement strand
GCCCGCCGCACAGCCGCCGTGAAGCCGAGTACGGCGATCGGCAGCAGCACGGCGGCCGAGCCGAACAGGCCGGCCAGCTGCGCGTGATCCACGTCGCCTCCGAGGAGGGCTGCGCGCACAACGTCGAGACCCCAGGTGAAGGGCAGGATCTCAGCGACCTTCTGGAGCGCGGCCGGAAGGACGTCGGTCGGAAAGTACACGCCGCTGAGCAGCGCCAGCCCGGACACGACCATGCCGGCCAGTGCGGCCGTCTGCTTGAAGATCACGGTGCACGCCGCCACCGCCACGCCGAGCGACGCGAACAGCGCGAGGCAGCCGACCAGCGCGGCCGCAGCCACGCTCAGTGAGGCGGGGTCGGTGTCGAGCTGGAGCCCGAAAAGCACCACCGCGGTGCCGAGCAACACGAACGCGAAGACCGTGGACCGCAGCAGGTCGTAAAGCGCACTGGCGAGGACGACCAGCGACGGGCTGGTCGGTGACGCCATAAGCGCCTCGAAGGTGCCCGTGGTCTGCTCCTCGCGCATCTTCTGCGAGAACGAGGACAGGCCCACCTGGAGAATCGAGAGGAGCGCGAGCCCGACCGCCGCGAAGTCGAAGTAGCTCCCGCTGATGTCCTGGCTGGCCGCGAACTCCTCCTGGTCCACGATTTGGGCGAGGAAGTAGTAGAGCGCGAGGAAGAAGAAGATCGTGGACATCTGAAGCACGAAACTGAGGCGGTACGAGGTGTGGATCCGGAAGTCGCGCCGGATGAAGGCGGCCACGACGCGCAGGGAGCTCATGCCCGCATCGCCACCTCGTCCGACGGGATGTCGTCATCGGTCTGGGACTGCACGGCCTCGAGGAACACGGACTCGAGCCTGTCCGCGTCCATCCCCTGTGCCTGCTCCTCCAACACGATCCGGCCCGCGGAGAGCACCAGGATGCGGGTCGAGATGGCCACCGCCTCGTGGAGGTTGTGGGTGGCGAACAGGATCCCCGCCCGGTTCTCCCGCGCGAGTCGCGAGGTGCTCCGCCGGAAGTGCGATGCCGACAGAGGGTCGAGGTTGCGGGTCGGCTCGTCGAGCAGCAGAAGCGGCGGATCGGCGAGCATGGCGCGCGCCAGCGCCAGGCGCGCCCTCATGCCGGATGAGTACTCCCCCACCCGGCGTTCGGCTGCCTCCGCCAGGCGCACCTCCTCGAGCAGCTGCTGGGTTCGTGCGACCGCCTCGCGGCGGGACATCCCGGCCAGGGCGGCGAAGAAGGCGAGGTTCCGGCGGCCGCTCAGCCGCCAGTAGTGCGAGCGCTCGTCCCCGATCATCACGCCGAGCGAGCGCCGGGCGCCGGCGGCGTCTTGAAGCACGTCATGACCCGCGACCGTGACGGTTCCGGTGTCGGGCAGGATCGTGGTCCCGAGGATCCGCAGCAGCGTGCTCTTGCCGGCGCCGTTCGGTCCAAGCAGCGACACGATCTCGCCCCGCTCGACGTCGAAGCTGACCCCGGCGAGCGCCTGAACGGAGCGGAATCGCTTCGAGACGTCGCGAGCGCTGATTCCGTCCACCGGCTCGATCCTAGCCTCGCCCCCGGACTGGCGGGGCCGCCTGGGACGCCCCTATGGTTAACGCGAGTGCCACCCACACAGACGATACGCGGCACCCCGCCACCCGGAAAGGCGGCGCGCTGGCTCCAGCGGACGTTGCTCGAGCGCCGCTACGGGATGCCGCGCGGAGCGCTCCAATACGTCGACCTGCGCGACCTCGGCTACGGCGCCCCGGACCGCGTGCACGAGCACATCGCCTCGCCGTGGGGAGTGCTTGCGCGCATCCTGCGCAAGCGCGAGGTCAGCGACAGGGACGTCTTCATCGACATCGGCTGTGGCATGGGGCCCGTGCTTGTTGAGGCCGGCGCGCGCTACCGCTTCCGGCGCGTGATCGGCATCGACGTGGTCCCGGAGTTCACGGAGGTGGCGGAGCAGACGATCGCGCGCGGCCGCGACCACCTTCGCTGCAAGGACATCGAGGTCCTGACGGGCGACGTGGCCGAATACGGGCTGCCCGACGACGTGACGGTCGTCTTCATGGCCGA
>DASUQG010000369.1:0-5626 GCA_036280695.1 Thermoleophilaceae bacterium | reverse complement strand
GTGGACTTCGACGAGGAGGTCTTCGAGCGCATCCGCTCCGAGTTCACCGGCTGGGCCGCGAAGCTCGACATCCACGACATGACCTTCATCCCGATCTCGGCGCTCCACGGCGACAACGTGGTCGAGCGCTCGGAGCGGATGGCGTGGTACGACGGGCCGTCGCTGCTCTACCACCTCGAGCACGTGCACGTGGCGTCCGACCGCAACCTCCAGGACGCGCGCTTCCCGGTTCAGTGGGTCACGCGGCCGATGTCGGACGAGCTGCACGACTATCGCGGCTACGCCGGCGAGGTGGCGTCGGGCGTGCTCCGCAAGGGCGACGAGATAGTGGTGCTGCCGTCGGGGCGCACCACGCGCATCGCCGGGATCGACACCTACGACGGCGAGCTCGACGAGGCCTACCCGCCGCTGTCGGTGACCCTGCGGCTCGAGGACGACATCGACGTATCGCGCGGCGACATGATCTGCCGCCCGCAGAACCGGCCCGTCGAGGCGAAGGACATCGACGCGATGGTGTGCTGGATGTCCGAGCGGCCGCTGTCGCCGACCGGCCGCTACCGGATCAAGCACACGAGCCGTACCGCGCTCGCGAAGGTTGACCAGGTGATCTACCGGATCGACGTGAACTCGCTCCACCGCGAGGAGCAGGCCGAGGCCCTTCAGCTGAACGAGATCGGCAAGCTCCGCCTCAGGCTCTCGTCGCCGCTGTTCGTGGACGAGTACCGCCGCAACCGCATGACGGGCAGCTTCATCCTCATCGACGAGTCGACAAACGACACCGTCGGTGCGGGCATGGTTCTCTGAGCGGCATGCTCGGGCCACTGCGGCGCTTCCTCCAGAGGCGGGCGGGGGGAGATCCCGACGCCGAGCTGCGCTTCTGGACCGAGCAGTGGGAGCCGCACATCCGCGGCGGCGCGCTCTTCTCGCCGGGCGGCCTCGAGCTGACCGGCGACACGGAGGTGGCGGACAGCTACGAGGGCCGGCGCTGGCAGGAGGCGCGCGCGCAGGTGCAGCGCGTCCTGCGCGAGGCGGACATCAACGACCCGGGCTTCTTCAGCGGGCGCGTGGTGCTCGAGATCGGCCCCGGCCCGGTGGGGCTCCCGGAGGCGTGCGGGGCGAGCGTCGCGCTGGCCGTGGAGCCGCTCGCCGACCGCATGCGCGACGCCGGGCTGCTGCTGGGCGGCGACGCCGTCTACCTCACCTGCGGCGCCGAGGCACTTCCGCTGCTGGGCGAGTCGGTCGACGTGGTGGTGGCACGCAACTCGCTCGACCACGTGCGCGATCCCGCCGCGGTGCTGAGCGAGACGGCCCGCGTGCTCCGGCCCGGAGGCACGCTGATCCTGAACGTGGACATCGAGGGCGAGGCGACCGCCGAGGAGCCGCACGCCTTCACGATCGAGAAGGTGCGGGCCCTGCTCGGGCCGCTCGAGATCGAGCGCGAGCGCGTGCTCTCGGAGCCGCACGGCCACGTGGGCCGGCAGCTCGTGATCGTCGCCGCCAAGCCCGCAGACGCAAGCTCGCCCTCCTCTAGGCTGCCCGGGTGGACTTCGCCCTCGTAGCGTTCGGCCTGGGAGTCGGCATCCTCGTGGGGATGACCGGCATCGGCGGTGGCTCGCTGATGACGCCGATGCTGATCCTGGTGTTCGGCGTCACGCCGGTAACGGCGATCGGCACCGACCTGGCCTACGCGGCGGTCACGAAGACGGTCGGCGGCTACAAGCACCTGCGCCAGAAGACCGTCGACATCACGCTGTCGAGCTGGATGGCCGTCGGCTCGGTGCCCGCGGCGATCGGCGGCGTGTACGTGCTCACGCTGCTCGAGGACTGGCTCGGTCGCGACTTCGAGGACGCGGTGATCGCCATCCTGGCCGGCGCGCTGCTGCTCACCGGCGCCGCCACGCTGATCCGGGCGTTCCTGAAGCGCATGCACGAGCGCGAGCGCGACACGATCGAGATGGAGCGCCGCCACAAGATCGCCGCCGTGCTGCTCGGGCTATGCGTCGGGTTCGTGCTCGGCGTGACCTCCGCCGGCAGCGGCGCGCTGATCGCGGTCGGGCTGATCCTCCTGTTCCGGCTCGCACCGCAGCGCGTGGTCGGCACCGACGTGTTCCACGCGGCGATCCTGCTCTGGGCGGCCGGGCTCGCGCACGTGACCGCCGGGAACGTGGACTTCGGACTGGCGGGCACGATCCTGCTCGGCTCGGTTCCGGGCGTGTGGCTTGGAAGCCACTGGTCGGTTCGGGTCGAGCCCGCCGTGCTGCGCACCACGCTCGCCGTGGTGCTGATCGGTGCCGGCCTTGCGCTGTTGATCAAGGCCGGGCTCGACATCCCGATCGCGGTGCTCATCCCGTTCCCGCTCGGCGTGGTGGCGCTGCTCGTGGTCACGATGCTTCGCTCGCGAAAGGCGCGCAGCGAAGTTGGCACCGAGGTCGGCACATGATGGTCGTGATGACGCCGGAGGCCACTCCGGCGCAGATCGACGCGGTCGTGGAGCGACTCCAGGCCGGTGGCGTGCACGCGAAGGTCATGCCTGGGGAGCTGACCACTGCGATCGGCGCGATCGGCGATCCGGAGGGCGTCCTCGAGATGGGCCTCGAGGGTCTGCCCGGCGTGGACCGGGTGATCCCGATCTCGCGCCCTTACAAGCTCGCCTCGAGCGAGCTCTCACACCACGAGCCGACGGTCTTCGAGGTCAACGGCCATCGCATCGGCGCACCCAGCAGCTTCGCGCTGATTGCCGGTCCGTGCACGGTGGAGTCCCGGGATCAGACGCTCGCTGTCGCGCGTGCGGTCGCGGCGGCGGGTGCTTCGATGCTTCGGGGCGGGGCATTCAAGCCGCGCACTTCTCCCTTCGCTTTTCAGGGACTGGGCACCGAGGGGCTGTCCATCCTGCGTGAGGCTCGCGAGGAGACCGGGCTGCCGGTCGTGAGCGAGATGACCTCCGCCGAGCTGGCCGACTCCTTCGCCGATGCGGTCGACGTGATCCAGGTGGGCGCGCGCAACATGCAGAACTACGGCCTGCTCGAGATCGTCGGCAAGCTCGGCAAGCCGGTGCTCTTGAAGCGCGGCCTCTCGTCGACCCTCGACGAGCTGCTCCAGGCCGCCGACTACATCCTCAAGGAGGGCAACGAGCGCGTGATCCTGTGCGAGCGCGGCATCCGCACGTTCGACAACGCCATGCGCTTCACGCTCGATCTCGGCGCCGTGCCCTGGCTCAAGCTGCACACCCACCTGCCCGTGATCGTCGACCCGTCGCACGCCTCGGGAGACAGGCGTTTGGTGGGACCCTTGTCGCGCGCCGCCGCGGCCGTCGGCGCCGACGGGATCATCGTCGAGGTGGCTGAGGACCCGGAGCTGGCTCTCTGCGACGGTCCGCAGCAGCTGTATGCGACGGACTTCCCCGCCTTCGCGGCGGACGTGGCGGCGCACGCGCGGCTGGCCGGCCGCGAGCTCGCCTAGCGCGCGCTAGCGTGCGAGGTGTGAACGCCACGCCGACGCTTCCGCCGGGTCCGCGGGCGCCGCGCGCGCTTCAGACGGCGCGCTGGATCGCGCGGCCCGCCGCGATGATGAGCGACTGCGCCCGGCGCTACGGCGACATGTTCACGCTCCGGATCACCAACGAGGGCACGTGGGTGCTCGTGACCGATCCCGACGCGATCAAGCAGATCTTCACAGGCGATCCGCGCCTGCTGCATGCGGGCGAGGCGAATGTCGTTCTGCTGCCTCTGCTCGGCAGCCACTCGGTGCTGCTTCTGGACGAGGACGCCCACATGGCGCAGCGCAAGCTGATGCTGCCGCCCTTCCACGGCCAGCGCATGCGCGGCTACGAGCAGACGATGGCGGAGGTTGCGGCGGGGGAGATCGAGCGCTGGCCCACCGGCGTGGCGCTCTCGGTCTGGCCTTCGATGCAGGCGATCACGCTCGAGGTGATCATCAGAACGGTCTTCGGAGTGACGGACGAGGCGCGGCTGAGGCGCCTTGCCGATGCGCTTCGCAGCAGCCTGTCGTGGACGATGGAGCCAAGGCGGATGGCAATGCTCG
This sequence comes from Thermoleophilaceae bacterium, assembly GCA_036280695.1. Taxonomy (GTDB): domain Bacteria; phylum Actinomycetota; class Thermoleophilia; order Solirubrobacterales; family Thermoleophilaceae; genus JACVRW01. The sequence goes on along the minus strand of DASUQG010000369.1, from coordinate 1,585 downwards.
CGCTGCTCGGCCCGCGCCGGCTCGCCGAGCACGCCCGCTTCCAGCGCGCAATCGAGCCGACCAACGAACTGATCATCGAGGAGATCCGCTCCCGCCGCGACGCACCGGACCTGGACCAGCGTGACGACGTACTGTCGCTGCTGCTCCAGGCACGCCACGACGACGGCAGCGCGATGACGGACCAGGAGCTTCGTGACGAGCTGATGACGCTGCTGGTGGCGGGCCACGAGACGAGCGCCACCGCGCTGGCATGGGCGCTCGAGGCGCTTGCCCGGCATCCAGCAGCGCTGCGGAGGCTGCGCGAGGAGCTCGATGCAGGCGAGGACAGCTATCTCGATGCCGTCGTCCAGGAGATCCTGCGCCTACGCCCGGTGATCGCGCTGGTACTGCGCCGCCTCACCGAGCCGATGGAGATCGGCGGCCGGCTGCTGCCCGCGGGCGTGAACCTGGCGCCCTGCATCTACCTCCTGCACCGCCGGCCCGACATCTATCCAGACCCGCGCGCCTTCCGGCCTGAGCGCTTCCTCGAGCGGCCACCTGGCACGTACACCTGGATCCCCTTCGGGGGCGGCGTACGGCGCTGCCTCGGTGCGAGCTTCGCCCAGTTCGAGATCAAGGTCGTCCTGCGCGAGCTGGTGGCCCGGATGGACATCCGCGCGGCCCGCGCCGAGCCGGAGCGACGCGTCCGTCGAGCGATCGTCTTCGCGCCGTCGCGCGGAGGCGAGATCCTGGTGGAACGGCGGACCCTCAAGGGGTCAGACCTCTCGAGGGTGGCCCACCGTTCCGCCGCCTGAGCGGATCAGTACGGCGAGGGGGCGCTCGACGCGCCCGAGCCCGACCCGGAGGAAGCCTGAGCGGAGCCGGTCGTGGCCGCCATCCACTCGAAGTGGGTTCCGCCAAAGTCGTCGGCGAAGCCGTTGCCCGTCAGCTGGCCCGGCCCTTCCTGGGTGAAGCTGTAGAGGGGCTGGCCGTCGAAGGTCAGCTGGTCGACGCCGTCGGGGCGCTTTACCACGCCGAGGTCGAGGTTCAGATTCGCTGCCGCCGTCTTCGCCTGACTCGAAGAGGCGTGGACGGGGTCCCAGAAGGAGACGCATCCGCTCGTGCAATGGATGCGTCCACCCTGCTCGACGTCCGCGCTATAGAGCGTCCTGCCCTGGCGGTTTGCCAGCACGGGTGTCTTGTCGACGGTTCGCACCGACACGAGCCCGGAGCCTGCGCTCATGGCGCGCATGTTTTCGCTGCTCCCGCTGTCCCCGTTGCCGCCGCCACAGGCGGCGAGAACGAGGCCGGCTACGAGGATCGCGAGGGCGGCTGTTGCTGTCTGTTTGATCGAGAGTCTCATGCCCTGTATTACGAGCCGAGACGTCTGAAGGGATTGGCAATCCCTTTTCGACCCCCCGTCCGTATTACAGGGTGTGGTGTCCTCAGCCGTATCAGACGAAGCGCTCCTCTCCGGCCTCGCGGCAGGGGACGCCGACGCGGCCACGGCCTTCACCAGGCGCTTCCAGGCACGGGTCTACGGGCTGGTGCTGACGATCGTGCACGACGAGGGGACCGCGGAGGACGTGGCGCAGGAGACCTTCGT
>DASUQG010000368.1:0-4164 GCA_036280695.1 Thermoleophilaceae bacterium | reverse complement strand
GGCCGTGGCGAACTCGGCGAAGAAGAAGATCCGCCCGAGGTCCGAGGCGCCGCCCATGATCCGCCCGGTGGTGGTCGGGTGCCCCGCGCGGCCGAGCGCCTCGATCGCGGCGTCCAGCTCGGCGTCGGGCTCGTCCTCGTTTCGCAGGTAGGCGAAGACGCGGTCATCGCCGTAGACCTCGGGTGGCCCGAGCGGCTCGTCGGCCACCGGCAGGATGCCCCTGCCCTGCTTCCCGGTCGACTCGGCGATCAGCTGCTCGACCCAGAGCCCGAAGCTCGAGATCGGCTCCGAGACGACGTAGGTGAGCTTGTCGCGCCCGTGCTGGGCCAGCTCGCCCATCACGCAGCCGAGCCACAGGCCGGAGTTCGACTGCGGCGAGTCGAACTGCGCGCAGTTCTGCTCGGCCACCTGGGTCTGGTGGAGCATGGCCTCGATGTTCACGCCGGCGCACGCGGCCGGTACGAGGCCGAAGTACGACAGCACGGAGTAGCGCCCGCCGATCTCGGGGTCGTTCTCGAACACGTGCCGGAAGCCGCGCTCGCGGGCCAGCTCGGCCAGCGGGCTGCCCGGGTCCGTGACCGCGCAGAAGCGCGAGCCGTCGCCGCCGCTGCGCTCGTAGAAGTAGCGCATGTGCGAGAGCGTCTCGATCGTGCCGCCCGACTTCGAGGAAACGATGAACAGGGTCTTGTCGAGGTCCACCTGGCGCTCGACGTCGCGCACGGCGCCCGGGTCGGTGGAGTCGAGCACGTGCAGCCGCATCGCGCCCGGCACCTCGCCGTACGAGCGCCGGATCACCTCCGGGCCCAGGCTCGACCCGCCCATGCCGAGCAGCACGGCGTGCTCGAGCCCGTCCGCCTTCGCCGACTCCGCGAACACGCGCAGCTCGCCCGCGTGCTCGAGCATCTTTTCGCTGGTAGTGAGCCAGCCGAGCCGGTCGGCTATCTCCGGCACGCCCGGGCCGCCCCAGAGCGACTCGTCGTGGGCCCAGATGCGGTTGGCCACGTTCTCGCGCTGAGCCGTCTCCACGCGCTGGATCACGGGTGGCTCGAGCTCGTCGGGAAGCGTCGCCTTGATCGTCTTGGGCCTGTTCGTGACGATTCCCTCGCGCGTGAGCTCGATGCCGCCGATGAGCGCGTCGAAGGGCTCCATGAACTTCTCGATTCCCTCGCGCAGCAGCTTGGCGGTCACGTCGTGCATGTCGATCCCCGCGGCGGCGAGCCGCTCGAGGTCCTCGGCGGGGTCCTGATCCGCCGTTGCTCCGGTCACCTCGAGCCCCTCGGCGCAGGCGTTCAGCGTCGGCATGGGCATCGTGTTCACGGTGTCCGGGCCGACCAGCGAGTCCACGTACTTGGTCTCGGGATAGAGCGGGTCCTTGACGCCGGTCGAGGCCCACAGGGGCCGCTGCACCGGGGCGCCCGCGTCGCGCAGCGCGGCGAAGCGCTCCCCGCGGAACATCTCCTTGAAGCGCTGGTAGGCCGCGCGGGCGTTGGCGATCGCGGCGATGCCGCGCAGCTCCTCGTGGCCGGATGCGGCGAGCCGCTTGTCGACCTCGGTGTCCACCCGCGAGACGAAGAAGCTCGCCACCGAGTGCACGTCGAGCGACTCGCCTGCCCCGTGGCGGCGCTCCATGCCGCGGATGAAGGCCTCGGCGATGGCGCTGTACGACTCCACCGAGAACAGCAGCGTCACGTTCACGTTGATCCCGGCCGCGATCGCGTCCTCGATGGCCGGCACGCCGGCCTCGGTGCCCGGGATCTTGATCATCAGGTTGGGGCGGTCGACGCGCTCCCAGTACTCATGCGCCTGCTTGAGGGTGGCCTCCGTGTCGTGGGCGAAGGCGGGCTCGACCTCCAGGGAGACGAAGCCGTCGGCGTGGTCGGCCTCGTCCCAGACGCGGCGCAGCACGTCGCACGCGAGCTGCACGTCGAGGACGGCGATCTCGTCGTAGATCTCGCGCGCGGACAGGCCCTTCGGTGCCAACTCGGCGATCTGCTCGTCGTAGTCGGTGGAGCCGAGGATCGCCTTCTCGAAGATCGCCGGGTTCGATGTGACTCCGCGCAGGGACAGCTCGCGCTCCAGACGCTCCAGCTCCCCGCTCGTGATGAGGCTGCGGCGGATCTGGTCGAGCCAGACGCTCGTGCCAGCCGCGGTCAGCGCCGCGAGCCTCTCGTTTACTCCTGCGCCGACGCTCATCCTTGCTCCTTTCAGGTGCGGGCCGCGACCCGCTCCAGCACGCCGCGCGCACGCTCGGCGACGTTCTCAGGGGTGAAGCCGAAGTGCTCGTAGAGATCGGGCTGTGGCGCCGAGGATCCGAAGCTGGTCATCCCAATCGCCTCGCCATCCTCTCCGATCCAGGTGCTCCAGCCAAGTGGGGACGCCGCCTCGACGGAGACGCGCGCCCGGACCGAAGGGGGCAGCACGCTGTCGCGGTAGTCCTCGTCCTGCTCAGCGAAGCGGTCGAGGCAGGGAGCGGACACGACGCGCGTGGCGATGCCGCCGTCCTCGAGTAGCTCAGCGGCCTGCGAGCAGATGTGTAGCTCGGAGCCGGTGCCGATCAGGATCAGCTCGGGCTCGTCCTTGGATGACTCGCGCAGCACGTACGCGCCGCGGTCGATTGCGTCCGCGGGGATCGTGTCGGGGTCCTGGATCGGCAGCCCCTGGCGACTCAGCACGAGTGCCGTGGGCGTCTCGCTCTGGCCAACGGCGAACTGCCACGCGAGCGCCGTCTCGTTGGCGTCGCCGGGGCGCACGCAGTACATGTTCGGTTGCGCGCGCAGCGTGGCGAGCTGCTCGACCGGCTGGTGGGTCGGCCCGTCCTCGCCGAGTCCGATCGAGTCGTGCGTGTAGACGAAGATCGACGGGATCTCCATCAGCGAGGCCAGCCTGACGGCCGGCTTCATGTAGTCGAGGAAGTTGAAGAACGTGGAGCCGAAGGCGCGCAGGCCGTGCAGCACGAGCCCGTTGACGATCGCGCCCATTGCGTGCTCGCGGACGCCGTAGTGCACGTTGCGCCCGCTGTAGTCAGCGGGCGCCACCGAGCCGCCGTCGTCGATCACGGTGAGCGTGGAGGGCTCGAGGTCCGCCGAGCCGCTCACGAGATCCGGAACGCCCGCGGCCACCCACTGGATCACCTGCTGGGAGGCCTTGCGCGTGGCCACGTTGCCGTCGTCCGGGCTGAACGTGGGGACCTTGGCGTCCCAGCCGTCCGGCAGCCGCCCGTCGATGACCAGCTCGAGCTCGGACGCCGCGTCGCGATCGGCGTCCCGGAACGCCGCGAGGCGCTGCTCCCAGTCCGCCACCAGCTGCTCCCCGCGCTCGCCCGCCTCCTCGAACGGCTGGCGCGCCTCGTCCGGCACGTAGAAGGTCTTGTCGTCGGGCCAGCCGTAGACCTCCTTCGTGAGCTTGACCTCGTCCTCGCCGAGCGGCGAGCCGTGTGCCGAGTGGGTGTCCTGCTTGTTCGGCGAGCCGTATCCGATGTGCGAGCGGACGATCACCAGCGACGGGCGGTCGGCCACTGCCTTCGCCTCCTCGGCGGCGCGCTCGAGCGTCTCGACCGAGAGGTCCTCCCCCACGTCGTGCACGTGCCATCCGTAGGCCTCGTAGCGCTTGCCGACGTCCTCGCTGAACGACATCGCGGTCTCGCCGGCGAGCTGGATGTGGTTGTTGTCGTAGAAAACGATCAGCTTGCCGAGGCGGAGGTGGCCGGCGAGCGAGGACGCCTCGGCGCCGACGCCCTCCTGGATGTCGCCGTCGCTCGCGATCACGTAGGTGTGGTGGTCGATCAGCTCGTGGCCGTCGCGGTTGAAGCGCGCGGCCAGCATCGCCTCGGCCAGCGCGAACCCGACCGACATGGCGAGCCCCTGGCCCAGCGGGCCCGTGGTGGCCTCGATGCCGGGGGCGTCGCCGTACTCCGGGTGGCCGGCCGTGGGGCTGCCGAGCTGGCGGAAGTTCTTGAGGTCGTCGAGCGTGAGCCCGTAGCCGGAGAGGTAGAGCGTCGAGTAGAGCAGCATCGACGCGTGCCCAGCCGAGAGGATGAAGCGGTCGCGGTCGAACCACTCCGGGTGCTTCGGGCTGTGCTTCATCACCCGCGTGTAGAGCGTGTAGGCCAGCGGCGCCAGCGCCATGGGCGCGCCCGGGTGACCCGACTTCGCCTTCTCCACCGCG
>DASUQG010000367.1:0-14328 GCA_036280695.1 Thermoleophilaceae bacterium | reverse complement strand
AAGGACGACTACCTGCTCTGGAGCGGCCGGTTCAACGACGACAAGGGCCCACAGCGGGCGATCGCCGCCGCGCAGGAGGCTGGCGTACGGCTCGTGCTCGCCGGGCCGGTCCAGCCCGGGCAGCACGACTTCTTCGAGCGCGAGGTCAAGTCGCACATCGACGATGCCAGCGTGCGCTACGTCGGCGAGGTGGGGGAGGAGAAGCGCGACCTCTACGCGGGCGCCCGGGCGCTCCTGATGCCGATCCGATGGCCTGAGCCCTTCGGGCTCGTGATGACCGAGGCGATGGCGTGCGGCACACCGGTGATCGCGTTCCCCGAGGGCTCGGCGCCGGAGCTCGTGCTGGACGGGGAGACCGGCTTCGTGGTCGAGGACGAGCACGGGATGGCCGAGGCGGTGGAACGCCTGGACGAGATCGACCCGGCGCGCTGCCGAGCCAGCGCGGAGGAGCGCTTCGACGTGGCGCCCGTGGCCGCTGCGTACGAGCGCGCCTACGAGCAGGTGGCGCAGGGCGTCCGCTCACCCATTCGTTGACTTGGCTCAAAAAGCGGGGTACCCTGGCTGGCCCCCGGAGGAGAGCGAATGGCGTATCTCAACTGCCCCACCTGCCGACTGACCGTCTACAGCCCGGCGCTGGGTCTCAACAGTGAGGAGTGCCCGCGCTGCCGCGCGAAGCTCGGCAAGGTCAGCCGGCTGTTCCGCTCCTCCGTGCCGGCGCGGTTCACCGAGACCAGGAGGACCGAGAGGCCGGCGGAGACGCAGCCGTAGCTCCCTGCCACAATTCCGTGGCATGGAACGGACTCCGGCCACGGAATCGGTCACCAGCCAGGGAGAGGCGCTGGCAGCCGTCACGAACGGAATCGTCGGACTCTTCCGCGAGTACTACGGCCGCGGGCCCACCAAGGCGAAGAGCTTCCTGCTCGACGGCTACATCGTCGTCTGCGTGCTCGAGGACACGATGACCACGGTCGAGCAGACGCTCGTCAAGAACGGGAACGGCGACATGGTCAGGCAGGTGCGGCTGACGTTCCAGGAGGCGATGGCGGACCAGTTCGAGGGAGTCGTCGCGGCGGCCATGGGGCGGCGCGTGACGGCGTACCACAGCCAGCTCACCATGGAGCCCGACATGGGCTTCGAGTTCTTCGTCCTCGAGGAAGAGGGCTAGTCCTCGACGGCCTTGTAGGCGATCTGGAGGAAGTCCGAGATCGTCATCGCCGTGAGCACCGACGCGCTGAAGCGGGTCGCGCGAGGCGCGAACAGAAGGCCGGCGTGGAAGGCGCCCGACGCCCATAGACCGAGGCAGTACGGGCAGGTCAGCAGCTCGCCGACCGCCCTGCGCACGCCCTCGCCGCGGGCCCTCTCCTCAAGTTCCGCCGGACCGCCCTTTCCTTGCAGCTCCGTGAACGGCGCGCGCACGAAAGAGGTGATCTTCTTCTTGGCCACGAGCCGGCTGAACTTGTGGCTGGCGGCGCCGATCAGAACCAGGTCCTGCACCTCGACGCGCTCCGGCAGATCGCGCCCTGAGCGCTTCGCGGCCACCACCGCTCCCGCGAGCGCGGCGTTGAACACGGTCGCGAACGCCGCGTAGGCGGCGAACGGCGGCCGCTCGTCAGGCTCCGCGTAGCCGCCGTAGGGGCCGTGGTCGTCGGCGCTCCGGCGCGGGTCCGTCTCGACGCTCACGACGCGTGCTGCTCGTCCATCTTGCGCGTGTCGCGCGGCTCCACGAACGGCTCCTTGTCCTCGGGGCGCATGCCGTCCTCGATCGCGCGCTCGCGCTCGAGCTCCGCGTTGAACTCGGCGCCGAGCAGGATCACGATGTTCGAGATCCACAGCCAGACGAGGAAGACGACCACGCCACCGAGCGCGCCGTAGGTCTTGTTGTACGAGCCGAAGTTGGAGACGTAGAGGGCGAATGCGCCTGAGGCGATCAGCCAGGCGACCACGGCGAGCACACCCCCGGGACTGATCCAGCGGAAGCCGGGGTGCTTCACATTCGGCGCGGCCCAGTAGAGCAGCGCGAACATGAAGCTCACCACCAGCAGCAGAACCGGCCACTTGGCGATGTTCCACACGTCCACGGCCGTGCTGCCGAGCCCGATCAGGTCGCCCACCTTCCGCGCGATGCCACCGGTGAGCACGACCGCGATGGCGGTGATCGCGAGCAGGAAGAGCAGTACGAGCGTCAGTCCCACGCGCACGGGGAGCGTCTTCCAGACCGGGCGCCCCTCCTCCATGTCGTAGATCGAGTTGGAGGCGCGCATGAACGCGGCCACGTAGCCGGACGCTGACCAGAGCGCGGCGAGCAGGCCGACCACGAACAGGACACCGGCGGCGCCCCGATCGCCCTGAAGGTTCTCGAGCGCACTGGTCATGATCTCCTTGGCCGGTCCGGGCGCGACGCTGCCTAGGTTGTCGATCAACGGCTGTGTTGCCGACTCGCCGACTAGACCGAGGACCGAGACCAGCACGATCAGCGCGGGGAAGATCGCCAGCACGCTGTAGTAGGTGAGCGCCGCCGCCCAGTCGGTGAGGTTGTCCTCCTTGAACTCCTTGCCGGTCCGCTTCAGGACCGGCCACCAGTGCTTGACCATCGTCAGCGCCTCCGGATCATCCGCAGCAGAAGGAGGAGCGCGACGGCGCCGCCCGCGACAGCGATCAGCGGGACCGGGTTCTGGCTCACCTGCTCGCGGACCTCTTCCTTCTTGAGCCGCGCCTGCTCCTTGACGTCGGCCTTGTGGGAGAGCGCGTCGACGGTCTCGCCGAGCTCGCGGCGCGTCCGCTCGATCTCGCGCCTCAGCTCCTCGGGCGTGGGCTGGGTGGGCGCCTCGCTCACGACCTCGCGCTCGCCTTCACGGTCTCGATGTCGCGCTGCAAGCTGTCGAGCGCCTGCTCCGGCTTCGGCGGCCCGGCCTCCTCCAGCTCCTTCTTGCCGGTGAGGGCGAGGATGCCCGCGATCAGCAGCAGGCCGGCGCCGATCGCGGCGGCGGCGATCCACGGCTCCAGCACGGTGGCGAGGCCGAGGATGGCCGCGGCGATCAGCGCGCCCACGCCGTACAGCGCGACGATTCCCGCGCCGCCGAACATGCCGGCGCCCTTGCCGGCGTGCCTGCCCTTCTCGGCCAGCTCGGCCTGCGCGAGGCGCATCTCCTGGCGGATCAACGTCGATGTCTGCCGCGAGAGGTCCTGGACGAGCTCGCCCAGCGGCCGGTCGTCGCCGTTCCCTCTGAAGCGCGTGGAAGTCTCCATGGCGGGCGTCTACCCAGCCTGGTGAGCGGTATGCACTTCGTCCAATGCCGCGCGCTACGTTCTAACGATGGGCACGAAGGCCCGCGGTGGCTGTCTCGTGGCCGCGTGCCTCTGCGCGGCGCTCGGCGCGTGCGGCGGGTCCACGGATAGCCCGCGGGTGGAGCTCAACGCCGCCGAGCGCGAGCTCTGGGCGCCGCAGCGGCCCGATCGCTCCGTGGTCCCCGTGCTGCTCTACGACGGCGTGGCGACGAGGGCGTTCGCGAGGCAGATGGTCCTGCTCGACCACGCGGGCTACGAGACGATCACGCTGGAGCAGTTCGTCCGCTTCACCAGGGGCGAGAAGGTCGGCCTCCCGCCGCGGCCGCTGCTGCTCACGTTCGACGGCGGGCGCGCGGACGCCTTGACCGGCAGCGATGCGATCCTGGCCGAGCTCGGCTTCAACGCCGTGGTGTTCGTGGACGCGGGCCGAGTTAGCGCAGGGCGCGCCGAGTACCTGACCTGGAAGGAGCTCGACGCCCGTCAGCGCGGCGGCCGCTGGGAGGTTCAGCTCCAGTCCGGCACCGGCGGCCACCAGATCCAGTACGGGCCGGGGCGCGACGACGTGGGTCCGTTCTACGCGTACCGCGGGTCCGAGGAGCGGATCGACGGCTGGCGTGAGCGGGTGTTCTCGGACATCAGCTGGGGCGAGGAGCAGCTGTCAGTCCACGTGCGCGGGTATCGGCCGCTCGCCTTCGCACCTCCCTACGGCAACTACGGCCAGGCCGGAACGAACGATCCGCGCATCCCGCGGCTACTGCTGGCCCGGCTGATGGAGAGCTTCGACGTCGTCTTCACCCAGGACCGCAGCGGCTTCGCCTCACCGCGCACCGGGACAGCCGCGCCGTATGGCCGCATCGAGATCACTCCCGAGGTGAGCGAGGACGAGCTCCATCGCCTGCTCATGTCCGCCGGCTCGTGACGCGGAGTATCGTGGGACGCATGGCAGTCCGGTTCCACCGCTGCCCCAACGTCTGGGTCAAGCTCTCCGGGCATCCCTGCTGGCGGGTGCAGAAGGCGCTCGACGAGGCGGGTGTCGAGTACGAGCTCGTGAAGGGCCCGCTCCGGCCCGGCAAGCGCGACGACATCGAGCGGATGACGGGCCAGCGCAAATACCCGGTGATCGAGTTCGAGGACGGCTCGGTCTACCGCGAGGAATCAAAGGACATGGCCGCGACCATCAGCGGCGGCCGTCTCGACGAGAAGCGGGCAGGGTCAGCGCAGCAGTGAGTTGATGCGCCGCCGGGCTCGCGAGATCCCGCGCGCGTAGGAGGTGATGTCCGCCCACGGGTCGCCCTTGGCGGCGAGCCGCCGCATCACGTTGCGCAGGTTCCAGCGATCCGGGCGCAGCTTCGAGTCCGACAGCTCCTCCCAGTCGATCGGCGTGGCCACCGGCGCCCCCGGCCTGGCCCGGACCGCGTACGGCGGCACGGCCGTCTGCGCGTAGCCGTTGCGGGCCGTGTCCACGAGGATGCGATCGCCGCGGTTGGCCTTGCGGAACTCCGTCGTGAGCTCGTCCGGGTGCTGGTCCGCGAGCACCCGGCCGATGTCGCGGGCGAGCGCGCGCACGTCCTCGTAGCCGGCGCGCCGGCGCAGCGGAGTCCACACGTGGATGCCCTTCGAGCCCGTGACCTGCGCGAACGGCGAGAAGCCGAGCTCGCGCATCAGCTCGCCGCTCCAGCGCGCGGCGCGCCGGACGGCCGCGAAGTCGCCGCTCTGCGGAGGATCGAGGTCGATCACGAGGCGGTCCGGCTGCCACACCCGGTCGTCGCGTGAGAGCCACACGTGCGGCGTGATCGTGTTCTGGCCCACCAGGTACACGAGCGTCGCCGCGTCGCAGATCACCACGTGCGTCACGCTCCCACCGGCCTTCGGCACCTCCACGCGCCGGATCCAGTCGGGGAAGTAGTCCGGGATGTCCTTGTGGAAGAAGCCCTTGCCGTCGATGCCGTCGGGGAAGCGCTGCATGCTCACGGGGCGGCCCTTCACGTGCGGGAGCATCCACTCGGCCACGCGCTCGTAGTAGCCCGCGAGGTCGGCCTTCGAGATCCCGTCGCCGGGGAAGAGGAGCTTGTCGGGATGGGTGATCTCGACGCTCACGAGGGCAGCTCCCGGACGACCTCGCGGGCCGGCTTGTCGTCGCGCAGCCCCAGGTAGCGCGGATGGCGCAGGCGGCCGTCGCGCGTCCACTCGGCGAAGCCCACCTGCCCAACGAGCTCCGGCCGGACCCAGTGCGTCCCCGGCGGGATCGGCTTGAAGCGCTCGAACGGCGACTCGTCCTGCTCGAGCTCGCGCATGCGCGCGCCGAGCTCGCTCAGCGTGTGCTGGTCGAAGCCGGTGCCGACCTTGCCGGCGTAGCGGAGCGTGGAGCCGTCGTCGTCGTAGTAGCCCACGAGAAGTGCTCCGAACTCGGTGCGCGACCCCTTCGGCGCTGTGTATCCGCCGATCACGAGCTCCTGCTCCGCGTGGCACTTCAGCTTCAGCCAGTCGCGCGAGCGGCTGCTGCGGTACGGGCTGTCGGCCCGCTTGGCGATCACACCCTCGAGGCCCTTCTCGCACGCCTCGCGGTAGACCTCCTCGCCGTGCTCGCCCTTTCGGTGCGGGTTGAAGCGCAGCGGGCCGCCGAACTCGAGCGCGCGTCTCAGGCGCGCCTTGCGCTCGCGCAGCGGGCGCTCGCGCAGGTCCTCGCCCTCGTGGCGCAGGATGTCGAACAGGTAGAGGAACACGGGGACCCGCTCTCGCCCGCGCCGCTGGAGGCGCGAGAAGCTCGTGATCCCGTTCTGGAACGCGACGATCTCGCCGTCGGCGATGAAGTCCTCGGAGGGCTCACGCTCGAGCGCATCGACCAGCCCGGGGTACTCCGCGTTCATCCGGCGTCCTGTGCGCGACATCAGCTGGACGCCCGAGGCGTCCCTGATCGCAAGGCAGCGAATTCCGTCGAGCTTGCGCTCGAAGATCCAGTCCGGGTCGGAAAACGGCTTGTCGGCGAGCACGGCCTTCATCGGCTCGATCACTCGGCGAGCTCCTCGATGGTGCGCCCGCTCACGACCGACTCGGGCCGCTCGGCGACCGGATCGGGGCCATCGGCCTCGTCGTCCCGGCGCTTCACGAGCAGCCAGCGCCTACCCTCGATCCGCCGCAGCGACCATCCGCCGCGCAGCTTCTCACCCTCGAGCCGGAAGGAGGCGTGGCCTGCGGCGAGCGCCTCCTCCATCGGCTCGTCGCGAAGGTTCTCGTAGCGGCCGCGGTCCCAGACGATCACGGGCCCGGCGCCGTACTCGCCCGCGGGGATCACTCCCTCGAAGTCACCCCACGAGAGCGCGTGGTCGTCAACGGCCATGGCGAGCCGCTTGTCGCGCGGGTCCATCGACGGCCCCTTGGGCACGGCCCAAGAACGGAACGTGCCGGCCACCTCGAGCCTGAAGTCGTAGTGCAGGCTGGTGGCGTCGTGCTGCTGGATCACGAAGCGCGGCATTTCACGCCCCCGTTCCCCGCTCGAGCGGCTCGATAGTCAGCGGGCCCTCGTGGCGGGTCTCAACCTGGAGCGTCGAATGCGAGACGCCGAAGCGCTCGCGCAGCAGGTCGGCGAGCTCGCGACGGTGCGCCTGCGTGTCGCATCCCGCGCGCACCGTCACGTGAGCCGAGATCGCCGGGAAGCCCGACGTGACCTCCCACACGTGCAGGTCGTGGACCTCCACGACGTGGTTCTGAGCCGCGAGCACGTTGCCGATCTCCACCGGGTCGAGGCTCCGCGGCGCCGCCTCGAGCAGCACGCGCCCGGAGTCGCGCAGCAGGCCGTAGCCCGAGCGCAGCATCAGCGCGGCCACGCACAGCGCCGCGATGCCGTCCGCGCGCGAGAAGCCCGTGATCAGGACGACCGCGCCCGCGATCGCCGTGGCGATGAACGCGAACAGGTCGGTGAGCACGTGCTGGAAGGCGCCCTCCACGTTCAGGCTGCGCCGGTCCGAGCCGGCGAGGACGAGCGTCGCCGCCAGGTTCACCGCGATGCCGACGATGGCCACGGCCAGGACCACGAGGCCCTCCACCTCGGGCGGGTCCACCAGGCGGCGCACACCCTCCCAGATGATCACGACCGCGAGCGCCACGAGCGTCGCGCCGTTGAGCTGAGCGGAGAGGATCTCGGCGCGCCGGAAACCGAAGGTGAACTCGCCGCTCGCGGGCCGCCGCGCGAGCCGGGCGGCGAACAGCGCGAGCGCGATCGCACCGGCGTCGGTGAGCATGTGAGCGGCGTCGGAGAGCAGGGCCAGGGAGGAGGCCATGACCCCGGCCACGACCTCCACGACCATCAGCCCGAGGATCAGGACCAGGGCGAGGGTCAGGCGGCGCGTGTCGTCCGTCTGGACGTGCCCGTGGTGGTGATGCGCCATCCCGCTGATGGTCGCACGCTCGTTTGCCGCAGCGGCGTGAGGGTAAGTGCGCGCTATGAGCGGCGCTCGGGTGGCGGCTACGAAGGGACTCCACCTGGGCCTGGCCGCGATCCGGCACACGGGCTGGTGGCTGCACTGGCAGACCGGAGGGCGCGCCTACCGCGAGGTCGCCGAGCTCGCACCGCTCCCGCGCCGCACCGCGGCCGTGGAGCGCAAAGCCGCGTAGCGCGTACGGCCGGCGGTACCGGCCGGCGAGCGAACGGCAGCACTGAGGACATCGACCGTCCTGCCTAACCGGTGGTATGTCCCGCCTAGACAGGACGGTCGCGGCTAGGGGGTGGCGTCGGGGGCCGGCTCGCCGGGGGGAGTTTGGGGCAGTGGCGTGGTCGGCGCCGTGTCGGTCGGCTGCTCTTCCGGTGCCGGCTCGTCGTTCGCCGGCTCGTCCTGGGTCGTGGTCGTCTGATCCGGGGTGGTCTGGGTCGGCTTGGCGTCCTGTTGCGGCTGCTCCTTCTTCTTGGCCGTGGGCTTGAAGAACGTCGACGGGCCGTCGCCCTTGCCGATCGACCCGCCGGAGATCAGGTCGCCGACGGTCAGCGCGGCCACCGCGATGCCGAATGCGAGGGCCGCGGTGGCCGCCACGACGCCGAGCGCCATCCGCCCCCGCGGCGAGCGGTCGCTCGGCTGGCGGTAGACGCGCACGGGGCCGGGCGGGCCCGTTGCCCGGGAGGTGCGCAGCGGCTCGTCCGCCAGCGCCGGCCGGTCCGCGTGCCGCGACGCGCCTGCGCCGAGAGCCGGCCGGTCGGTCGTCCACGCGCGGGCGATCCGCTCCGTCGGCCGGTGCATCGCCTCGCTGATCAGCGCCACCAGGACAGGGGTGAGCGCCGCGGCGATCCAGGTGCCGTGGATCCAGAGCTGCGAGGTGACGGCAGCCGCCGCGGCGGACGCGAAGCTCGCAATCACCAGCGTCCGCATGTTGAGGCGGCGCTCCTCCTCGCGCTCGCGGAGCATTTCGCTGCGCGTGGACGAAGCCATCCGAGGGGGGCAGCGTAGCGAGGACCGGGATAGGGTCCGGACCGGTGGCCGACTCGCGGACACACGAGGCCGACGTGGTCGTCGTCGGTGCCGGGCTGGCGGGCCTGGCCGCGGCGCGAGAGCTCGGCGCGCGCGGCGCGTCGGTCGTGGTCGTGGAGGCACGCGACCGTGTCGGCGGGCGCGTGCACAACCACGACATCGGCGACGGCAAGGTCGTCGAGGTCGGCGGGCAGTGGATCGGACCGACGCAGGACCGGCTCGCGGCGCTCGCGGCTGAGCTCGGCGTGGAGACGTTCCCCACATACGGCGAGGGCCACAACCTGATCGAGTACGGCGGCGCGCTGCGCCGCTACAGGGGCACGATCCCGCGCATCAATCCCGCCGTACTCGTGGACGTCGAGCAGGCGCAGCGGCGGCTCAACCGCCTGGCGCGCAGGGTTCCGCTCGAGGCGCCCTGGGAGGCGCGAGGTGCCGCAAGGCTCGACGGTCAGACCCTGGCCACGTGGATACGCCGCAACATCGCCACGAAGCCCGGCCGGATGCTGCTCGAGCTCGGGATCGAGGCCGTCTGGGCGGCCCAGCCGGAGGACATGTCGCTCCTGCACATGCTCTTCTACATCCACTCGGCTGGCAGCCTGGAGATGCTGTTCGGCACCGAGGGCGGGGCCCAGCAGGACCGCTTCGTGGGCGGCTCGCAGCTCGTGCCGATACGGATGGCCGAGGCGCTCGGCGAGGAGCGGCTCGTGCTGAACGCCCCCGTCCGTCTCATCGAGCACTCCCACGACGGGGTCACGGTGCACGCCGACGGAAACCTGCTGCGCGGCAGGCGCGCGATCCTCGCGCTGGCGCCCACGCTCGCGGGCCGAATCGCCTACGACCCGCCGCTGCCGGGCTATCGCGACCAGCTCACGCAACGCATGCCGATGGGCACCGTGGCCAAGTGCATGGCGATCTACGACGAGCCGTTCTGGCGCGCCGAGGGGCTGTCCGGCCAGGGCACGAGCGATCGCGGCCCGGTGCGGCTGACGTTCGACAACTCGCCGCCGGACGGGTCTCCCGGTGTGCTGCTGGGCTTTCTGGAGGGTCGCCGGGCACGAGAGCTCGGCCGGCTGCCGGAGGCCGAGCGCCGGACCGCCGTGGTCGACACGTTCGCGCGCCTGTTCGGACCGCGCGCCGCTACTCCGGACGCGTACGTCGAGCGCCTGTGGGCCGAGGAGGAGTGGACGCGCGGCTGCTACGGCTGCCACATGCCCCCGGGCGCCTGGACGAACTACGGCCCCGCGCTGCACCCGCCGCTCGGCCCGCTGCACTGGGCCGGCGCGGAGTACGCGCACGTGTGGAATGGCTACATGGACGGCGCCGTGCGCTCGGGCGAGGCCGGCGCCGCGCAGGTGGTTGAGCTCCTATAGCCGGATCCAGGGCTTCGACCACCTGGACAGAGGCGCCAAGTTCGAGGTCGACCGGACGGTCGGGGAGGCGAGCGAGAGCGACTACGACGGGCTCGTGCTGCCCGGCGGCGTGGCCAACCCGGACCTCCTGCGGATGGACGAGAACGCGGTCGGCTTCGTGCGCTCGTTCTTCGAGGCCGGCAAGCCCATCACCTCCTGGCCGAGCCTGCGGACCGGACAACGGGCTCGTGTCGAGCCGCAAGGCCGGACGACCTGCCAGCCTTCTGCGAGAAGCTCGCGGAGGAGATCTGCGAGGGGCGCCACGCGAAGCAGGCAGCGAGTACGCGTTAACTCAGGATTTTGGTGTTCGCGGTTCGGAGTATTTCCCGCGCCAAGCGGGTAGGCCCAAGGCGAATGCCCCACGAGGAGGGAACGCTGCAATGAAGATCCCGCGGTTTTTGGCCCTGATCATCGCGATTGCCATGCTGGCGTTCGCCGGTTGTGGGAGCGACGACGACGACGATGGCGGCGCCGCACCCGACGCCGAGAAGGCGGGGCAGGCGAAGGCCTCGGGCGACGTGACCTGGTGCATCGGGAAGGACACCACCGGCGCGTTCGGGACGGTCATCGACGCATTCAACAAGGCAAACCCGAACGCCAACGTCAAGATCCTCGAGCTTCCTGAGGACGCGGGCGAGCAGCGCCGGCTCCAGATCCAGCGCCTGCAGGCCGAGTCCACCGAGTGCGACGTGCTCGGCATGGACGTGATCTGGACCGCCGAGTATGCGGCTCAGGGCTGGCTGCTCGACGTCTCGGACTTCATCTCCCAGAACGGCGACAAGTTCATCAAATCGACCGTTGACACGACGGAGTACGAGGGCAAGAACTGGGCCGTCCCGTTCAACTCGAACGCCGGCTTCATCTACTACCGGAGCGATGAGGTCAGCGAGGCGCCCAAGGACTGGGAGACGCTCTACGAAGAGGCTGCGAAGGGCAACGGCGTGGTCTACCAGGGCTTCCGCTACGAGGGCCTCACGGTGAACTTCCTCGAGCTCGTGTACAGCGCCGGCGGAAGCGTGCTGTCCGAGGATGGCAAGCAGGCGACCGCAGACTCGCAGGAGGTCAAGGACGCCCTCACGTTCATGGCGGACGGGATCAAGAGCGGCGCGGCCCCGAAGGCAGTGACCACCTACAAGGAGGAGGAGTCGCGGCGGGCGTTCGAGTCCGGCAACGCGACCTTCATGCGCAACTGGCCGTACGCGTACGCGCTCGGCAAGGACTCGAAGATCGCCGACCAGTTCGAGATCACCACCTTCCCGGGCTACGCGGGCAACGAGGGCGCGGGCGTGCTCGGCGGCTACGACCTCGCGATATCCGCGTTCTCGAAGAACCCGGAGGGCTCGCTCGCGTTCATCGAGTTCGCCACCGACACCGAGCAGCAGAAGCTGATGGCCATCGAGGCGTCGCTTCCGCCGAGCCTGACCGAGGTCTACGACGACCCGGCCGTGAAGAAGGCAATGCCGTTCGCGGAGGAGCTGCGCACCGCCATCGACCAGGCGCAGCCGCGCCCGGTGTCGCCGGTCTACCCGCAGATCAGCGAGGCGATCTACAACAACGTGTACGCGGCGCTTCAGGGGAAGATGTCCCCCGACGAGGCGTCTAGCACGATGAACGAGGAGATCCAGAAGGCTCTCGAGACGTTCTAGGGCAATGGAAGCCGCAACGGCGAGACTCGGTCGAGGGCGCAAGAAGCGCGGCAAGACCTACGGGAGTGAGGAAAGGCGCCTCGCCGCGCTGCTCCTCACCCCCGCCATGGCGGTCATCGCGTTGGTGGCCGCGTACCCGATCGGCTACGCGGTCTGGCTGTCGCTGACCGAGTACAGCGTCCGCGTGCCCGGGAAGTGGCGGTTCGCCGGTTTCGACAACTACACCGAGGCGTTCGGCTCCACCGAGTTCTGGGACGCGGTCAAGAACACGTTCCTGTTCACAGGGGTCTCGGTCACGCTCGAACTCGTGATTGGCCTCGGCATGGCGCTCGCCATGCACGAGGCATTCCGAGGCAGGGGCCTGCTGCGCACTGTCGTGCTGGTGCCGTGGGCGGTGCTCACCGTGGTCAGCGCGCTCACCTGGCGCACGCTCTTCGAGCCCAACCTCGGGCTGGCGCCGGTGCTCCTTAGCAAGTTCGGCATCGGCGAAGACATCCTCTGGCTCGGCCAGGAGGGCTACGCCATGGCGGTGATGATCCTGGCGGACGTCTGGAAGACGGCGCCGTTCATGGCGCTGCTGCTGTTAGCCGGGCTGCAGGTGATCCCCGACGACGTCTACGACGCCGCCAAGGTCGATGGCGCCACCACGTGGCAGCGCTTTAGGCGAATCACCGTCCCACTGCTGATGCCGGCAATCCTCGTGGCGCTGATCTTCCGGACGCTCGACGCGCTCCGGATCTTCGACCTGCCCTACGTGCTGACCCAGGGCTCGAACGGCACGACGACGCTGTCGCTGATCTCGCACCAGGAGCTCACGGGGAACCGCCTGATCGGCTACGGCTCTGCGCTGGCCGTGCTCACGTTCGTGATCGTGATGGCGGTGTCGTTCCTCTACATCCGGACGGTCGGTGGCAACATCAAGTCACTGGCGGAGGAGGACTGATGGAAGCCTCTGGCGGAGTGGTCACCCCCGGCACCGGCGTCCGCGAAGGTGAGACGGAGCGCGAGGAGGCTCGCGCGGTCGCCCGGCGGGGGCCGCGACGCAACTGGATCCGACCGCTGGCCATGTGGATCGCGGTCGTCTTCATCTGCGTGTTCTGCCTGTTCCCCTTCTACTGGCTGATCAACGTGTCGCTGAAGACGGGCTCGGACCTGTCGCAGGCGGACCTCTTCCCGCCGTCCCCGACGCTCGACAACTACGAGTCGATCTTTCAGAACGACAGCTTCACCTCGGCGCTGAAGAACAGCGTGATCATCACGACGATCACGACCGTCCTCGCGCTGATCGTCGGCTCGTTCGCGGCCTACGCCCTCGCGCGCCTGCGCTTCAAGAGGAAGTTCCTGCTCCTCGCGATCATCCTCTCGATCTCCACGTTCCCGGCGATCGCGATCGCCGCGCCGATCTTCCAGCTCTGGAACGATTTCGGGCTGTACGACACCCGCGTTGGCCTGATCATTCCGTACCTGACGTTCGCGCTGCCGCTGGCGATCTACATCCTCACCTCGTTCTTCAAGGAGATCCCGAAGGAACTCGAGGAGGCGGCGCTCGTGGACGGGGCCACCTACTTCCAGGCGTTCCGCAAGGTCGTGCTGCCGCTCGCGGCCCCCGGCCTCGTGACGGCCGGCCTGCTCACGGCCTTCTTCGTGTGGAACGAGTTCCTGCTGGCGGTCACGCTCACGAGCTCGCCCAAGGCCTTCACGGTCCCGGTCTCGGTGGCGAACTTCACCGGCAGTCAGAAGTTCGAGATCCCGCTGGGGACGATCAGCGCGGCATCCGTGGTGATCACGATCCCGCTCGTGCTAGCGGTGATCATCTTCCAGAAGCGGATCGTGGCGGGCATGACCGCCGGCGCCGTCAAGGGCTGACCCTCGGCGACTACCCGCTAGCCTCGCCTGCCTCATGTGGTGGCAGGACGCGGTCATCTACCAGATCTATCCGCGCTCGTTCCAGGACTCCGACGGCGACGGCATCGGAGACCTCACCGGGATCGAGCAGCGGCTCGACCACCTGGCGTGGCTGGGTGTGGACGCGCTCTGGCTGTCGCCGATCTATCCGTCGCCGATGCACGACTTCGGCTACGACGTCTCGGACTACAAGGACGTGGATCCGGTCTTCGGCTCGCTCGAGGACTTCGACCGAGTGGTTGCCGGCGCGCGCGAGCGCGGGCTGCGGGTGCTGCTCGACCTCGTGCCGTGCCACACGTCGATCGAGCACCCGTGGTTCCGCGAGCATCCGGACTGGTACATCTGGTCGGACGCTCCGAACAACTGGTCGTCGGCCTTCGGCGGGCCGGCCTGGACCAAGCTCGACGGGCGCTACTACCTGCACTCGTTCTATCCCGAGCAGCCGGACCTCGACTGGCGCAATCCCGAGCTGGTGGCCGCGATGCAGGACGCGCTGCGCTTCTGGATCGATCGCGGCGCGGCGGGGTATCGCGTTGACGCGATCGACAGGCTGCTGAAGGACCCGCAGCTGCGGGACGACCCGCCCGCGAGCGAGCCGTTCGGGCTGCCGCTGCGCGACGACGAGGC
>DASUQG010000366.1:0-2973 GCA_036280695.1 Thermoleophilaceae bacterium | reverse complement strand
GGCTACACCCCGCGCTACTCGACCGTCGCCGCCGTCGAGGACTGGGTGCGGCAGGCGAGGGAGGCGGCGTGAACCAGAGCACGGCGATCGCCTTCATGCGCCGCCTGCGGGCCGGCCTCGACTCCGGGCTCGAGCTGCCCGTGGCGGTCACCCGGGGCGCGACCGCGCTCCCGCGCGACGCACGCGAGACCGTGGAGCGCATCCTCCACAGGCTCGACGGCGACTACCCCGAGGACGAGTGGGGCTTCGACGAGGAGTTCGCCGAACTGGTGGAGCCGTTCTTCGCGTTCCTGTACGAGTCGTGGTGGCGCGTGAAGGTCGATGGCGCCGAGCGCGTGCCGGCCCACGGGCGCGCACTGCTCACCGCGAACCACGCCGGCATCCTGCCCTGGGACGGCACGATGATCTCGATGGCGCTGCTGCGCGAGCACCCGCTGCCGCGCTACCCGCGCTTCCTCGTGTTGAACTGGGCCTTCGACCTCCCGTGGGTGTCGTCGGCGATCCGCAAAGTCGGCGGCGTCGTGGCCTCGCCCTTCAACGCCCTGCGCCTGCTCGAGCAGGACCAGCTCGTGGCGGTCTTCCCCGAGGGCGTCAAGGGCACCGGCAAGGCGTTCTCCGATCGCTACCGGCTCCAGCGCTTCGGCCGCGGCGGCTTCGTGGAGATCGCGCTTCGCACCGGCGCGCCGATCGTGCCGGTGGCCGTGGTCGGCAGCGAGGAGATCTACCCCAAGATCGCCGACATCCCGCCGCTGGCCCGCGTTTTCGGGGCGCCCTTCTTCCCGGTCACGCCGACGTTCCCCTGGCTCGGGCCGCTCGGCGTCGTGCCGCTGCCCTCCAAGTGGCGGATCGAGTTCCTGGAGCCGATCGAGACCGCGTCCTACGGCCCCGAGGCGGCCGCCGACCGTGCGCTGGTGCTGGAGCTCTCCGAACGAGTCCGCGACGAGATCCAGCAGGCGCTCTACGCGAACCTCGTACGCAGGGGTCCTGCCTTTATCTAAACGGCCAATTCGGCCGATATTTGGGGTAGATGCACATCCTGGCCGTCCTGCTAGCGGCGCTGGTGCTGCTGCTCGTGCCCGGAACGGCCACGGCCGGTCCCGGTGACCCCTGGCTCGCTTACGTCGCGAACTCGGTGGTGACCAAGCAGTCGGCGCCCTCGCCCGTGATCCTCAGGGCGAACCCGGCCACCGGGGCGCTCACGGAGATCTCGAGGAACGGGGCGCAGGGGGATCTGTTCCGGCATCCCTACGACATCGTGGTCGCGGGCGACGGCAGCCTGCTCGTGGCGGACATGGGCGCGTACGCCACGCCGACCGAGCGCGCGCCCGACGGCCGCATCATCCGGGTGAACCCGGTCACGGGCCAGCAGTCGCTCGTCAGCTCGGGCAATCTGCTCGTCGACCCGGCGGGCCTCACGCTCGGCCCGAACGGGCTCATCTACGTGGTGGAGAACGTGGGGACGACCGGCCAGCCGGGCGTGGTGAGCGTGAACCCGGCCACGGGTGCGCAGGCGCTGGTGACCCAGGGCGGGTCGCTCTGCTACCCGTTCGGCATCGCCGCCCAGACCAGCGGCTCGCTGCTCGTCACGGACTACGGCGACTTCAACGACGGCACGATAGTCATCAACTGCACGCACGACTTCGGTGCGCTCGTGCAGGTGGATCCCGGGACGAAGGACCAGGTGATCCTGTCGCGCAACGCGGCGCAGTGGGGCAACCTGTTCCGCAACCCGCTCGGCGTGACGGTGGAGCCGGGCGGGCGCATCCTGCTCGTGAACCAGAATGGCGGGACGGCGCTCGTGGCGGTGGACCCCGGGACCGGGGTGCAGGACGCCGAGACGACGAACACGGCAACCGACCGCCTCGTCGTCCCTCAGCGCCCGGCGGTCACCCCGGACGGTGACGTGGTGGTGAGCGACTTCGCGCTCGACGACTTCGAGGGCGGGCTCGTCTCGGTGGACCTGCCAGATGGCGGCCAGAGCATCCTGCGTCAGGACCGCCAGCTGTTCAACAACCCGCTGGGCGTAGCGGTGGTCACGAACCGCGCCCCGGTCGCCTCGCTGAACGCGTCACCCGCCACGGTCGCCGGCGGCAAAAAGGTGACCTTCGACGCCTCGGGCTCCAGCGACCCCGAGGGGCTCGAGCGCCGCTACGCCTGGGACCTCGACGGGAATGGCAGCTTCGAGACGCCGGGCGGAACGAGCCCGACGATCAGCCACAGCTACAGCGGCACCACCACCTTCACCGCGCGCGTGCAGGTGAGCGACCCGCACGGCGCGTCGGCGGTGGCCGGGGCGCCGGTGAGCGTCGACTCGATCCGGCCGGTGATCACCGGCCTCAGGGTCCGCGGCACCACGATCACGTACCGGCTCTCCGAGCGGGCGCGGGTGACGATCAAGCTCCAGAGGAAGAAGGGGAGGCGCTGGGCCGTGATCAGGGTGCTGCGCCAGAACGGAGTGGCGGGCAAAAACCGGCTGCGCGTGCCCACACGGGCGCGGGTCGCGCGGCACCGGCCGCGCATTCGCTACCGCGCCGAGGCGGTCGCGGTGGACCGGGTGGGGAACCGCTCGAGGCCGGCGCGGCTGCGCCTGTCGGCGAAGGCCGCAACCCGCCTGCGTACGCGCCGCTAGAAGTGCACTCCGCGTAGGAGGTAGGCCATCGCCACTGCCTCCGTGGACATCTCGCCGTCGTCCTTCTTGTCCCCGGCGGGCAGCGGCTTCTTGTCGCCCTTGTCGCCGTCCTTGCCCTTCTTCGCGGCGCTGGAGTCGGGGAACAGGTTGTAGGCCTGGTTCAGCACGATGTCGACCGTCTTCGGCGAGATCGCGTAGAGCACCTCGCCGAACGTGCCGAGCCTGGAGGCCATGCGCTTGGGCTTGTCGATCATCGCGTCGCAGAGCATCTGCGCGGCCTCCTCGGGTGTGAGCGTGGGGAAGGCCTTGTAGATGTCGGTGGGCGCGATCATCGGGGTCCGCAC
>DASUQG010000365.1:0-16447 GCA_036280695.1 Thermoleophilaceae bacterium | reverse complement strand
GTTGTCGACCTCGTCGACGATTCCGAACCCGTGGCCGCGCTGCGCCTTCTGCTCCATCTCGACCGCGAGGTTGTCACGCAGGTAGTCGAAGCCGAACTCGGAGTTGGTCCCGTACACGACGTCGCGGGAGTAGGCCTCCTGTTTGTCGATGTCGTGCTGGCCCGACTGGAGGATGCCGACGGTCACGCCGAGCAGGTCGTAGATCGGCTTCATCCACTGGGCATCGCGGCGGGCCAGATAGTCGTTCACCGTGACGAGGTGGATGCCCTGCCCACGCGCGGGGTGGCCCTTCTCGTCGCGTGACGCGAGCGCGTTCAGGACGACGGGCAGCGTGGCGGTGAGCGTCTTGCCCTCGCCGGTCCTCATCTCGGCGATCGAGCCGTCGTGCAGCACCATGCCGCCGATCAGCTGGACGTCGAAGTGGCGCTGCCCGAGGGCGCGCTTGCCGGCCTCGCGCGTGAGCGCGAAGGACTCGTAGAGCAGCTCGTCGAGCGACTCGCCGTTCAGGTAGCGCTCGCGCAGCCCCTCGTAGCGGGCGCGGAGCTCGTCATCCGACTCGAGCTCCAGCTCGGGCTCGAAGGCGTTGATGAGCTCCACGTTGCGCTCGAAGGCCTTGAACTTCTTCGACTCGCCGACGCGGAGAGCGCGGTCCAGAATTGACATATCGAGGCAACGGTAGCAAGGCTCCCGGGCCCGGCTGCGCCGCCGAAAACCCCGATTTACGCGGCGTGCTCTTGGGCGGCGGCCTTCTGCGCCTCGCGGCGGCCGCGACGCTTGTCGCGGTGCTTCTTGACCTGGCGCGCCAGGTCGTCGGCCATCAGGTTCACCGAGTGGCCCATGTCGTTCGAGCGCTTGCTCGACCTCAGGGTCACGCCCTTCAGCCGCAGGGCTCCCTCGGCCACCTGTGACTGATCCGCCCCGGGGGTGCGCTCCTCCCTGAGCTCGACGGTGAGCTCAGCCAGGGGCGAGACCTGCCGCGCGACCTTCCCCAGCTTCTTCTCCATACGGGAGAGAAGCTCCTCGTCCGCGCTTGCGCCGCCTCGACCCTTCATCTGGATGCGCATCTGCCCTCCTGGACCTTGGGGCCCTCGATGATAGGCCCCGCCCTCCCCGGTTTCCAGCGCTAGCGACCGATGGTTCTCGCAAATACCACCGCGACGACATCGGCTGACCCCTCCGCCCGCAGCGCGGCGGCGCACGCGGCGAGCGTGGCGCCCGTCGTGGCCACGTCGTCGACGAGGACGGCGCTGTGCGGCGGCGGGGCGCGGAGCCGGACGCTCCCGGCCGGACCGGCGCGGCGCTCGGCGCGCCCGCGGCCCACCTGCGTGACGGCGGATCCCGTGCGCGCGAGGCAGTCGGCCACATCGAGCCCGGCCCTGCGGGCGAGCGCATCCGCGATCAGGGCGGCCTGGTTGTAGCCGCGCCGCCGGAGCCGGCGTGCGTGAAGCGGCACCGGCACGAGCGGCGCGCCGAGTAGCTCGGCGGGCGCGTTCGCCGCCATCTGCGCCGCCATCGTCTCCGCGATCGCGGTCGCCGCGCGGAACTTCAGTGCGCGGACGAGGTCGCGGGCGGGGCCGGTGTAGGCCACCGGGGCCCAGACCCGTACGCCGGATAGCGGCACCGGGTCGGGCGCCAGCCGTCGCAGCAGGCGGCGGCAGCCTCCACACAGCGGCTCCCTCCTGCGCGCCACGCCACCGCAGCCCCAGCAGAGCGGCGGAACTAGCATCGAGCCAGCGTGCACCCGCCGGCGTGACGCGTGGGGCCGCGATTGCGACAGCTCCGCACGCCGTTGCGACAATCCCGTGCCAGTGGAGCACCCGCACATCCAGTGGTTTGCCGATCCGGCCGTGCTCGCGCCGATCGCCCTGATGGTCTGGATCTACGTCCGGCGCTTCCGGGCGGTCCGCGCTGAGGCGGGAGGGGGCGCGGTCCGCGGCGCCGGCCCGCTCCAGGCGATCGCGTTCGGCGGCGCGGTGCTCGCCCTGCTCGCGGCGCTCGTGTCGCCGATCGACGGGCTCGGGTCCGACTACCTCTTCTCCGCCCACATGCTCCAGCACGTGCTGCTGGGGGACATCGCGCCGCTGCTGCTGCTGCTGTCGCTGTCGCGGGTGATCATGCGTCCCGCCACGCGCAGGCTCGCGCGCGTGGAGAGGGCGCTCGGGCCGCTCGCCAGCCCCTGGACCGCCATCGCCATCTGGCTGGGCGTGATGTACCTCTGGCACGTGCCGGCGCTCTACGATGCCGCCGCCGAGCACCCGCTGCTGCACGCGCTCGAGCACCTCTCGTTCTTCGCGGCCGGCGTGGCGCTCTGGTGGCCGCTGGTCCAGCCCGTCCCGATGCGCAACGCGCTCACCGGCCTGCAGCCGCTCGCCTACATCGCGCTGGCGAAGGGCGGCCTAGCCGCGCTCGGGCTCTTCCTGGCGTGGAGCTCGACCGCCCACTACCCCTGGTACGAGGACACGCCGCGGATCTGGGGCCTGAACCCGGTCGAGGACCAGAACGTGGCGGGCGTGATCATGATGGTCGAGCAGTCGCTGACGCTCGTGCTCGTGATGGTCTGGGTGTTCGTGAGGATGCTGGCGCGCTCGGAGCAGGAGGAGCTGCGGCGCGAGCGCCTGGAGGAGGCGCAGCTGACGGCGCTCGACGGCTGAGGGGGTGCTATTCGAGCACGGCCCCGTCCGGGATCGACGCCGGGCCCTCGACGCGGACCCGGCCGCGGACCACCACGTCCGCCCCGAAGCGCACGTCGCCCTCGACCTCCAGGCGCTCCGCCTCGACCAGCGACGGCGGGCCCGCCGGGAAGCGCTCCTCGAAGTCGCGCAGCAGCTTGAACTCGTCCGACAGCTCCACCAGCGGCGCCGCCTCGCGTCCCGCCGCGAGCGTGACGGTCCAGTCCTCGCCCAGCTCGTACGCGTCCGAGCGCACCACCAGCAGCTGGTTCGAGGTCTTCACCGGCACGAAGCGTGCCTTCGGGACGTGCACGGCGGCGGCGCCCTCGAAGACGCCGATTGCCGCGCCCATCGCGGTCTCGAGCTGAACTACCTCGGGTGAGGACGGGTCGTTCGAGTCGACCGTCTTCTTGTTCACGATCATCGGCAGCCCGAGCACTCCGTCGCGCTCCTCGAGAGCGCGCCCCAGCGCCCGGAGGTTCACCCAGATGTTGTTCGCGTTGAAGAAGCGGTGCCGCTCGATGTCCTCGAACGCGTCCTGGTCCTCGTCCGGCACCTGGGCGCTCTCGCGCAGCACCAGACCGCCGTCCTCCCGCCGCAGCGCGAGGTGACCGCCCTTTCGGTCCGCCTCGGTGCGGTCCACCACCTCCGCGACGAACGGGAGCTCCTCGCGCGCGAACCACGTCAGGATGCGCGGCTCCACCACTGCTCCGAGGTTGTCCGAGTTCGACAGGAAGACGTACTCGTAGCCGTGTTCGAGCAGCGTGTCGAGCATGCCCGACGTCGCGAGCGACGTGTACACGTCGCCGTGACCGGGCGGCGCCCACTCGAGCGACGGATCCTTCTCCCACGTGACCGGCTCCAGCGAGTCGGCGAGCAGCTTCGGCACCTTGCCCTGGACGAAGTCGAGCGGAACGCCCTCGATCTCGAGCTCGGGGTAGCGCTTCAGCGCTTCGAGGGTGTCGTCGCGCGTCGCGAAGCTGTTCATCAGCAGAAGCGGGATCGCCACGTCGTGCCGCGCCCGCAGATGCAGCACCTGGCGCGCGATCACGTCGAGGAAGGTGTGGCCTTCCTTCACCTCCACCAGCGACTTCGCCTTTCTCATTCCCATGCTCGTGCCGAGGCCTCCGTTGAGCTTGAGCACGACGACTCGCTCGAGCGCGGAGGGGTCCGCATCCGGAAGGTCGTCGGCGGTCGGCACGTCGGTGAGCGGCTCGAGCTCCGCCTCGGGCAGCGTGCCCTCGTCGCCCTCGCGCAGGAGCCCCTCGTAGTGCTCGAACGTGTCGATCGCGATCTGCGGCAGGCCCTGCTCCCGCATCTTCTCCCTGGCCGCGCTCACCGGCCCGATCCTAGAGCGGTTACCGTGCCCTCCGTGATCACCACAGTCACCGAGGACGACCTGCCCGAGCTGCTGCCGCTGATGCGCGGGTACTGCGACTTCTACGAGGTCGCACCCTCAGACGAGGCGCTGCTCGCCATGTCGCGCACGCTGATCGCCGACCCCGAGCTGGAGGGGCTCCAGCTGATCGCGCGCGACGACGACGGCCGCGCGGTGGGGTTCGCCACGATCTTCTGGACCTGGTCCACGCTGAGCGCTTCGCGCCTCGGGGTGATGAACGACCTGTTCGTGGCGGCGGACGCACGCGGCGGCGGCCACGCGGATGCGCTGATCGCGGAGTGTGCCGAGCGCTGCCGCGAGCGCGGCGCCACCTCGCTGGACTGGCAGACCGCTCACGACAACACGCGCGCGCAGGCGGTCTACGAGCGCGTCGGCGCGAGCCGCGACGAGCGCTGGCTCGACTACTCGCTCGGCGTGGCGCCGGGCGCGACCACGCCGGACTCGTAGGCCAGCACGACCGCCTGCACGCGGTCGCGCACGCCGAGCTTCATGAGCACGCGCGCCACGTGGGTCTTGACGGTGGTCTCGGAGACGATCAGCTCGGCGGCAATCTCCGCGTTCGACATCCCGCGTGCGATCAGCTTGAAGACCTCGTGCTCGCGCGGGGTTAGCTCCTCCAGCGCCGCCGGGGCGCTCTGCTGCGCGACCGCTCCGCGTGAGAACTCCTGGATCAGCCGCTTCGTGACCGAGGGGGCCAGCAGCGCGTCGCCCTCGGCGACCACGCGGATGCCGTCCACCAGCTGCTCGGCGGGCACGTCCTTCAGCAGGAAGCCGCTGGCGCCGGCGCGCAGCGCGTCGTAGACGTACTCGTCGAGGTCGAAGGTGGTGAGCATGAGCACCCGCGGGGCGCCCTCGCCGCCGCCGTTCGCGATCAGGCGGGTCGCCTCGATGCCGTCCATCTCGGGCATGCGGATGTCCATCAGCACGACGTCCGGCTTGAGGCGCCGCACGCTGTCCACCGCCTGCGTGCCGTCGGCGCACTCCCCGACCACCTCGATGTCGTCCTCGGCGTCGAGGATCATCCGGAAGCCCGCGCGGATCAGCGCTTGGTCGTCGACGAGGAGAACGCGGATGCTCATGCCGGGACCTTCCCGGCCCCGGTCCTCGACAGCTCGGCCCCGGGGACGAGCGGCCGCGTGGGGAGCCGCGCGCGCACGGCGAAGCCGCCACCGCGCCGCCGGCCGGCCTGCACGATGCCGCCGTAGAGAGCGGCCCGCTCGCGCATGCCCACGAGGCCGTGGCCGCCGCCCGCCTCGCTCAGCTCGAAGGCGTCGCGCGGCCCCTCGCCGTCGTCCTCGATGCTGAGCACCACCTCGTTCGGCTCGTAGGCGACCGTGACGAGCGCCTGCGCGCTGCCGGCGTGCTTCAGCGAGTTCGTGAGGGCCTCTTGGACGATGCGGTAGGCCGCGAGGTCGATTCCGGCCGGAAGCGCGACCGGCGCGCCCGACACGCGCAGCTCGACGTGCAGGCCCGCCGCACGCGCGCGGCGGGCGAGCTCGTCCAGGCGCGCGATGCTGGGCGGACCGGAGAGGTCCTCGCCGTCCCCGCGCCGCACCGGGCCGAACAGCTGGCGGATCTCGGCGAGCGCCTCGCGGCCCGTGCGCTCGATCAGCGAAGCGACCTCGACCGCCTGCATGGGGTTCTTGTCGAGCACCCGCCGTGCGGCCGCGGCCTGCACCACCATCACGCTGAGGTTGTGCGCGAGCACGTCGTGCAGCTCGCGCGCGATCCGGCTGCGCTCGATCGCGATCGCGCGGCGCTCGTCCTCCTCGCGCGCGTGCTCGGCGCGCTCGGCCTTCTCGGACAGCTCGCGTGCGAGCCTCGTGTGGTTGCGAATCGTCCGGCCCGCGAGCCACGGGAGGATCCAGAAGAACGTGACCGGGAAGAAGATGTCGTGCGGGTCGAAGCTGATCGCGAGCCCGACGATCGCTGCGGTCCCCGCCGCGAGCAGGTAGACGCTTCGCCGGCCGTGACTGTGGCGCCCCACGGCGTACGCCGCGCTGACCATGATCAAGACCGCCGCAAAGGTGTCGGGGGGCTTGGTCAGCCAGAAGCCCATGGCGCCCAGGCCCACGATTACAGCGACCATCGGCACGAGCGGCTCTCTGCGCCGCCACTCGAAGGTCAGCGCGATCCCGATCAGGACCACCAGGTTCAGCCACAGCGGCCCCCTGAGGTTCGAGTTCGCCGACATGTCAACGATGGACACAGCGGCGAGGAAGACGACGAACAGCCGGTCGAGCGCGCGCCAGTTGCGCTCGCTCAGCGCCCGGAACCGCCGGCGCATCAGCCCTCCTCCTCCAGCGGCAGCCTCGCCCTCAGGCGGAAGCAGTCCTCGAGCCGCTCTGCACGCAGATGGCCTCCGTACAGGCCCACGCGATCGCTCAGCCCCGGCAACCGCTCCGAGCCGCCGCCCTCGCGGTCGTCGCTCACCTGGAGCTTCAGCTCGTCGGCCTCGTAGCGGAGCAGCACCTCGGCGCTGCCCGCGCCGTGCTCGGTCGCGGCCTCGAGTGCGTCCTCGACGACGCGGTAGGCGGTGAGGTCGACGCCCGTGGTGAGCGGGCGGCGCCTGCCCTCGACACGGAGCGACACCTCGAGGCCGCTGTCCCGGTTTCGCTCGACGAGCGCCTCCAGCCTGCCGAGGCCGGGCTGGGGAGCGAGCTCGAGCCCGTCGCCGTCGCGGCGCAGCACCCCGAGCAGGCGGCGCATCTCGGTGAGCGCGTCACGGCCCGTCTCCTCGACAGCCGCAAGGGCGCTCCCCGCGCGCACGAGGTCGCCGGAGTCGATCATGCGCGGAACCGTCTCCGCCTGCACGACCATCGCGCTCAACCCGTTGGCCACGAGCGTCTGGAGCTCCGCCGCGATCCGGCCGCGCTCGTCCTCGACCGCACCTCGTGCCCGCTCCACGCGCTCGAGCTCGGCGCGCTCCGCCTTCTCGCGCAACTCCGCCTGGAGCAGAACGCGGCTACGCAGCGCGCGCCCCGCGAGAGTCGGCAGACCGAATAGGAACAGCGCCCAGAAGCTGTCCTCGATCTCGAGGCCTCCCTCGACGAGGAGAGTGGTCATCATGCCGACCGCCAGGACGGCGGCCGCGGCCGGGAAGCGGTTCGGCGGCGCGTAGCGGCCGATCGAGTAGAAGAGCAGGATCACGGCGACGAACGGCGCGGTGCTGTTCGACGTCAGGAAGCCGTCGAAGGCAGCCTGAATCAGCGCCGGCACGACGAAGATCGCCGCGGCCAGCAGCGGGTCGCGCCGGCGGAACGCGAGGGCCGAGGCGGCGATCACGCCGGCCGCGACCGTGATCGCGCGGTTGTGGCCCTCCGAGTCCAGCGATGAGAGCTCGATCACGCTCGCCACCACGAACAACGCTGCGATCGCAATGTCGACCCTGAACGGGTCCACCGCGCGGATTCGCGCGCGCACTGATTCCAGCATCTTCACGACACCCAACTTAGCCCTGCCCGCGGCCATCGGCATCGTCCGCCGCGACGATCGCGCGTCATCCCCAAGGAGGATGCCGCAGCGCGGATGATCGTCCCTCACGGGGACTCAAGATCGCCGTCCAGGCCGACGCGACAACGCCACTTCGCCGGGAGTCTTGTCGCCATGGCCAACTGGACCGCGACAACCACCACCAATGCAAGCCCCGAGCAGCTCCTCGAGGTGCTCACACACCCCGAGGAGATCCGGCGCTGGTCGCCGGTCGACTTCGACGTCGACGAGCTCGACGCCGCGCGGCTCGCCGCCGGCACCCGGGCGCGGGTGACCGGCAAGGTCGCCGGCGTGCGGGTCGGCTTCGACGTGGAGGTCCACGCCGCCGACGAGCAGCTGCTCGAGCTGTCGGCGGACGGTCCGATCGGCCTCGACGTGCGCTACGAGCTGGCTCCCGCTGACGCGGGCTCCGAGCTCCTCGCGTCCGTCTCGCTCCGCCGCGGCGGCGGCATCACCGGCCGGCTGGTCGCGAACGCGACGGCCGCGCTGCTGTCTGCCGGCGTCCTCGACGGAGCCACGGGCCGGATTGCCCGGGCCGCAGAGCGCCAGCCGGCGTTCGCCCTCGCAGCATGACCTCAAACCAACCGAAGGAGATCACCGTGTACAACGACTCTGCAATCGTCGCTCCGCTGGCGCCCGCGTATGCGGGCGTTGCCGTAGCGGCTCACGACCTCACTCGCCGCTACGGCGACGGCGACTCCGCCGTCGATGCCGTCCGCGGCGTCTCGCTCGAGGTGCCGGCCGGCCAGTTCACGGCCATCATGGGCCCAAGCGGCTCGGGCAAGTCCACCCTGATGCACCTGCTCGCCGGCCTCGACCGCCCCACCGAGGGCAGCGTCGAGATCGCGGGCGAGGACATCACGTCGATGGGCGACAAGCAGCTCACGATGCTCCGACGCAAGCACATCGGCTTCGTGTTCCAGGCCTTCAACCTGGTTCCGACGCTCACCGCTGAGGAGAACGTGACGCTGCCGCTGTCGATCGCCCGCAGGAAGATCGACCGCTCCTGGGTCGACACGGTGATTCAGCGTGTCGGTCTCGACGAGCGGCGCTCGCACCGGCCGGCAGCGATGTCGGGCGGCCAGCAGCAGCGAGTCGCCGTGGCGCGTGCCCTCGTGGCCGAGCCGACGGTGCTGTTCGCCGACGAGCCCACCGGCAACCTCGACTCCAAGTCGGGCGCCGAGGTGCTCCAGCTGCTCCGCGACGCGGTGAGCGCGTACGGACAGACGACCGTGATGGTCACTCACGACGCGCACGCCGCAGCGACCGCCGACCGCGTCGTCTACCTCGCCGATGGCCGCGTCGTCGCGGACATCGAGGGGGCGACCGAGGACGAGATCCTCGAGACCGTAAAGGAGCTCGCATGACTCGCGTAGGCCTCAGAGGAATCACCTCGCGCCGTCTGCGGACGGTGCTCACGGCCCTGGCCATCGTGCTCGGGGTCGCCATGGTGAGCGGCTCGTACACGCTCACCGACACCATGCGCGGCGCGGCGGACTCGCTGTCCAGCTCCGCGTACGACGGTACTGCCGCGGTCGTCTCGGAGAAGACCGCGTTCGACGCCGGCGACGACTACCTCGTCCGGCCGTCGATTCCAGAGCGCACGCTCGAACAGGTGCGTGACGTTCCCGGCGTCAAGCAGGCGGTCGGGAGCATCTCGGACGAGGCCCGGATCGTGGGCAAGGACGGCGACGTCGTCGGCAGCGGTCCGTACTTCGGCGTGGGTCTCGACCCGCAGGCCGGGAAGCTCTCCCCCTTCAAGCTGAAGGAGGGGCGCTTCGCGACCGGTCCGGGCCAGGTGGTCATCGACGCCGGCACGGCCGACCGCGAGGGTTACTCGCTCGGCGACACGATCACCGTTCAGGCCCGTGGGCCGGAGCAGAAGGTCGAGGTCACCGGCATCGCGACGTTCGGGGACGTCGACTCGATCGGCACCGCGACGTTCGCGCTGTTCGACCTGGACGCCGCGCAGTCGATGTTCGACAAGCCCGGTCATTACACCGAGGTGCTCGTGGGCGGGCCGGATTCCGTCCGCGCGCAGCTCTCGAAGTCGCTCCCGGATTCCCTGCAGGTCCAGACGGCGGCTGCACACGACCGCTTCACCCTCGACGGGCTGAAGTCGTTCGTGAAGTTTCTGAAGGTGCTCCTGCTCGTGTTCGGCGGCATCGCCGTCATCGTGGGCGCGTTCACCATCTACAACACGCTCTCGATCACGGTCGCGCAGCGCTCGCGTGAGCTCGCGCTGTTGCGGGCGCTCGGTGCCTCGCGGCGCCAGGTGCTGCGCTCGGTCGTCGTCGAGGCGCTCGCCATCGGCACGGTGGCCTCGGCGATCGGACTCGCGGTCGGCGTCGGCCTCGCCAAGCTGCTGAACAGCGTGTTCGCGTCGGCGGGCATCGACCTGCCGTCCACGAGCACGGTGTTCGGCACGCGGACGATCATCGTGTCGCTCGCCGTGGGCATCATCGTCACGGTGGTGGCGGGCCTCGGCCCGGCGCTGCGAGCCACGCGCGTGTCGCCCGTCACGGCGATGCGCGAGGGCGCGGACATTCCGGCCGGACGGATCGGCCGCCGCGCTCCGCTGTTCGCGGCGATCGCCGGCGTGCTGGCGCTCGCCGTGCTGGGGCTCGGCATGTTCGGGCCCGGCATCGATGCCGAGGGTCGTCTGGCGCTACTCGCGCCCGGCTCCCTGCTGCTGTTCATCGCCGTGGCGCTGATCTCGCCCCGGCTGGTGCCTCGCCTGGCGTCCGCGCTCGGCCGGCCCGGCCAGGCGATCGCCGGCGCGGCGGGCGGGCTCGCGCGGCGGAACGCGATGCGCAACCCGGGCCGCACCGCGGCGACGGCCGCGGCGCTCATGATCGGGATCGCGCTGGTGGCGTTCTCGGCCGTGATCGGCCAGGGGATGCGAGAGTCCACGAAGGGAGCGCTCGACAAGCAGGTCCGCGCCGACTACGTGCTCGTCGGCCAGGACGGCTGGTCGCCGATCGACCCCGGTGCCGCCAATGCGGTCGCCGAGGTGCCCGGCGTGGAGACCTCGACCGGCCTCGTGCAGGACGCGGGACGGTCGTTCGGCAAGAAGATCTCGGTCGACGGCGTCGACGAGAAGCGCATCGCTTCCGTCTTCGGCTTCGACTGGGACCAGGGCTCTGACGACGCGTACGCCAAGCTCGCATCGGGCGGCGCGATCGTCACGGACCGGTTCGCCGAGGACCACGACCTCGCGGTGGGCGACCGCTTCGAGGTCACGGCCCTCAAGGGCGACAAGCTCGACCTGAGCGTGGCCGGCATCTCGAAGCCGGACAGGTTCAACCCGCTCGGGACGGGCGAGGTCACCATCGCCCGCTCCGCGTACGACAAGTCGTTCACCGCCGAGCGCGAGCGTTACGCGTTCGTGTCGGCGGAGAGCGCGTCCCAGCCGCAGCTGGAGAAGGCACTCGCGTCCTTTCCGGACGTGAAGCTCCAGTCGAAGAGCGAGTTCCAGACCGACCAGTCCGCCTGGGTGGACCAGATCCTCGGGATCTTCTACGTCCTCCTCGGCCTGGCGGTGATCGTCTCGCTGTTCGGCATCGTGAACACGCTGGCGCTCTCGGTTCTCGAGCGCACGCGTGAGCTCGGGATGCTGCGGGCGATCGGGATGAGCCGGCGGCAGGTGCGCCGGATGATCCGCCACGAGAGCGTCGTCACGGCGCTGATCGGTGCGGTGCTCGGCATCGGCGTCGGCCTGTTCCTGGCCGGCCTGGCCACCACCGCTCTGGCAGGCGAGGGGCTGCGCTTCGCCGTCCCCGTCGGATCACTGGTGGTGTTCACGCTCGTGGCGGCAATCGCCGGAGTGCTGGCCGCCATGGGCCCGGCCCGCCGGGCCTCGCGCCTCGACGTCCTGAAGGCGCTGCAGTACGAGTAGCAGGAAGCTCGCCGACCCACCGCCGCCCGGCACGATCGGGCGGCGGTGGGCCCGGCGGCTACTTCTCCAGGAGCTGCGCGAGCTCCACCGGCCGGCTCAGTGCCGGTAGGTGGCCGCTGTCGACCACGTCCACCTCGACGCCGAGCCGCTCGCGGGCCAGCCGGCGCATGAACTCGAGTGGGAAGAGACGGTCGTGGCGGCAGGCGATCACCCTCGTCGGGACGCCGGGCCAGTCCTCAAGCGGCCACCGCTCGCCGAACGGGGTGTCGGACTGGCGCGGCTCTCCGCGGGCGAACGCCTCCTCGACGACGTCCGGCGGGACGTCGTGAAAGAAGGCGGTCATCACGTCGAAGGGCGCGTCGGGGTCGCGGCCTTCACGCTCGTCCTGCTCCCGCTGCGCCGCCAACTGGCCGCTGCTCGTCCACCACTCTCCCGGCGATTCGCCGGGCGCGGGGATCATCGGCGCCACCAGGATCAGGAGCCGCACGTCGACGCGGTCGCACAGCATCGGTGCGACGAAGGCGCCCATCGACTGCGCCACCACGACCAGCTCGCTGCGATCGCCGACGGCGGCCGCCGCCGTGTCGGCGTAGGCCCTGAGGCCCGCCGCGTCGTCGGCGGCCGGTAGGTCGGGGCTGATCACCGCATGACCACGCGCTTCCAGCAGAGGCGCAACGAGGTGCCAGTACCACGACTCACCGCCCGCCCCCGGCAGGAGCAGGAAGGTCATGGCGGGCAGACTAGGCGGCGCGCGTTCGCAGCCGTCGCCGGGTGGCCGCCAGCAGCAGAAGAAGGGCGGCGGTTGGCGCGGCTATCGGCAGCCACGAGGTGCCAGCGTTGTCGGGGCGTGAGGCCGCGCGCGGATCGATCACGCGGTGCGTGCGGGTGTCGATCCTGGCCAACACCTTGCCCGCCCGGCCGACGACGCTCAGCGTCGGCCCGCGGAGTTCGACCGTCGCCCCCCAGATGCCGCGCCGGAAGTCGTCGAGATCGATGCAGACCGCCGTGCGCTCAGCCGTGTCGAGCGCGTGCACGAACGGGTGCGGGGAGCTGTTGTAGAGCGTGTAGGCCCAGCGCCCGTCCGGGCTCGTCGCGCGCGTGACCGGCGCGCCCGTCATCGGCTCGTCGGCCTCATCCGGATCCACGACCGGCGCTCGGAACAAGCGGCGAGAGCGGAGGTCGTACGCGCGCACGGCGTAGTCCGAGAAGTTCTGCCGCGAGTACTGGATCAGGTACATGACGCGGCCGTCAGGTGAGATCGCGTCGAAGCTGAAGTCCCCCTTCAGCGTGATCCGGCGCTGGAGGCTCAGCCGGCGAGCGTCGACGACCGCGAAGGTCGTCCGCCTGCGCGGGTAGCGCGTGCGCGGGCTGATCAGCACGAGCGTCCGGCCGTCCGCCGAGATTCCGCTCGGCGAACCGTCGTAGGCCACCGCCGGGATCGACAATGAGCCGTCGAGCCGCCGCGCGCGCAGCTCGCCGCCGTAGAGCGCGCTCTCGATCAGCCGGGTGTCTCGCCCGGCTCGCTCGGTCGTGTACTCGAGCTCGCCGCGGGGCGCGGACAGCGGGCTGGCATCGATGCCGACGGCCGGAAGGCCGTCGGCAGCGGCGGTGCTGGCTGGAAGCAGCGCCACGATTGCGAGCGCAGCGAGCACGATCAGGACCATGCCCTCTGTACGCGGCGCGCACGCGAAGCGGTCCCTGCGGGACGCTGAGCGGCCTAGGCTGCGATCGCCGCGCCGGGGGGCAGCTCGAAGCTGTCGGCCGCCTCGGAGAGGATGTCGAGCATCGCCTCCGTCGCGGGCGAGCGGTAGCGGCCGGCGAGCGTGGCGGCGGCGATCCTGCGCGTGGGCGCGCCGCGGCCGAGCGAGCGCACCGCGATGTCCTCGCGCACGTTCGTGAGCGCGAGCGCGGGCAGCAGCGAGACGCCCACGCCCGCGGCGATCAGTCCCTGGACGACGTTGTAGTCGTCCGACTGGAAGCCGATCTTCGGCTCGAAGCCCGCCGCGGTGCAGGCGGCGAGGTGCAGTCGCCCGCACGGGCCCGAGGTGTCGTTCTGGATCCAGACGTCGTCCGCCACGTCCTGAAGTCGGACGCGCGACTTGCGCGCGGCGGGGTGCTCGCGCGGGAGCGCCAGGTACATCGGGTCGTCGATCAGGTGGCGCAGCTCGATGCCCTCGTAGAGCCGGTCGAACTCGGGCTGCGAGAGGTCCCGGAACTTGAAGACGAGCGCCACCTCGAGCTCGGCAGCACGCAGCATCTGCACCGCGTCCTCGGGCTCCTGCTCGACGAAGTTGAGCTCCACGTCGGGGTGGCGGCTCGTGAACAGCGCCACGGCGGGCGGAAGCAGCGATGCGCCGGCGCTCGGGAACGACGACAGCCGCACGCGGCCACCACGGATTCCGGCGATCGCCTCGAGCTCAGCCTCGGCGGCGGCCAGACGGGCGATCACCACCTCGGCGTGCTCGACCAGGGTGCGACCGGCGTCGGTGAGCCGAACGCCGCGGCTGCCGCGGTCCACGAGGGTGGTGCCGGCGCGCTTCTCGAGGGCCGCGATCTGCTGGGAGATGGCGGGCTGGGTGTACGAGAGCGCATCCGCTGCGGCGGAGAACGAGCCGTGCTCCGCGACCGCGCGCAGCACCCGAAGTTGCTTGACATCGAACATAACCGAAGCTTATCGAAGCCCACAGCAGTCTGAATTTGAACTTATGGGAGGAGATGCCGATAATGATTCGAGAGCAATCGAACTACCAACCAAGGAGCTGAGATGACCAACACCGCCCTCACCATTCGCCGCGCTACTGCTGCCGACGCGTTCGCCCTCAGGCGACTCGCCGCGATCGACAGCGCCTCCCCGCCAACCGGCGAGGTTCTGCTCGCCGAGATGGACAGCGAGCTCTGGGCCGCCGTCGCCGTGGACACCGGCGACGCGATTGCGGACCCGTTCCGCCCGAGCGCCGACCTCGTCGAGCTGCTGCGCTTCCGCGCCGAGCGGATCCGCGGCGACGAGCACGCCCACCGCGGCGCGTTCGCGCGCCTGCTCCCGCGCGCGGCCTAGCGCCAGCACTCGCGCGGCCTGGCGCCGCGCTCTCTCAGCTCCAACCCGCCGACGGCGGCCCTCCCCTCGGGCCGCCGTCGCGCTTTGTGGGCGCGTCAGGCCGCGGGCGGCGCGTCCGCCGCGACGCGCCCGCGCGGCGCTTCGGCGTTCGTGCTCCAGCCGCCGTACGCGACGGCGCCCGCGCCGAGCAGGGCGAGGAAGATTCCGACCTTGCGGCTCAGGTCGACCTGAGCCGGCACGTCGCCATCGGTCGGGATGTCGACGATCCGGTAGAGCACGAGCAGCACCGCCAGGGCCCCGAGCGCGAGCAGGAGCACCGGCGCCGGCACGTCGTCCGGAAACACGCCCGCCGCCCGCGCCGCCACGATGGCGATCGCCCCGATCGAGATCAGGAACAGGAGGATGTCGATGAAGCTCAGCACCTCCCATCCGTTCCCGCTCTCGCTCAGGCTGACGCCGGCGATGTCCACGCTCACGCCGTACCACGGCAGGAACAGCGATATGAGAAGGGCCACGCCTCCGAGACCGGCGATCATGTCGCCGGTCGTCAGTCTCGAGGTATCCATGCGCGCGACGATAGGCCGCGCGCCGGTCGGCTTCGTCAGCTTCGAAGCCCGATCGCCCAGGAGCTCAGGTACTCCTGCTGCTCGGGCGTGAGCGAGTCGATGCTCACCCCGAGCGACTCGAGCTTCAGGCGGGCGATCTCCTCGTCGATCTCCTTCGGCACCGCGAGCACGCGCTTCTCGAGCTTCTCGCCGTCCACGGTCAGATGCTCGACCGCGAGCGCGAGGTTGGCGAAGCTCATATCCATCACCGCCGCGGGATGTCCCTCCCCCGCCGCGAGGTTCACCACGCGCCCACTGGCCAGCAGGTGCACGCGCCGGTCGCCGAGGTCGTACTCCTCGACCAGCGGCAGCACCTGGCGCACGCGCCCGCCCGCGAGCTCGCGCAGGTCGTCGAGGTCGATCTCCACGTCGAAGTGGCCGGCGTTGGCGAGCACGGCGCCGTCGCGCATACGCTCGAGGTGCTCGCGGCGCAGCACCGAGCGCGAGCCGGTCACCGTCACGAACAAATCGCCACGCTCCGCCGCCTCGCGCGCCGGCATGACCTCGAAGGCGTCCATGCGTGCCTCGAGAGCCCGCAGCGGGTCGACCTCGCAAACGATCACAGTCGCGCCGGCGCCGCGGGCGCGCTGCGCGATGCCCTTGCCCGTGGCGCCGTAGCCGAAGAGCACCAGCGTACGCCCGGCGAGCAGCAGGTTGGTGGCCCGCAGGATGCCGTCGAGCGCCGACTGGCCGGTGCCGTAGCGGTCGTTGAAGGTCCGCTCCGTGCGCGACTCGTTCACCGCGACCACGGGGCACGCGAGTCGCCCCTCGGCCTCGAGCCGTCTAAGGCGCAGTGTGCCGGTGGTGGTCTCCTCGGCCCCTCCCCTGACCGCCTGGCCGCGCTCGTGAATCAGGATGAGGAGGTCGGCGCCGTCGTCGAGCGTGATGTCCGGCTGCCAATCCGCCAGGGCGTGCACGTGCCGCGCGTACGACTCCACGTCCTCGCCGCGCCTGGCCTGCACCGGCACGCCGAGGTCCACGAGCGCTGCAGCCACCTCGTCCTGTGTGGTGAGCGGGTTCGCGGAGCAGAGCGCCACCTCGGCCCCGCCCGCGGTGAGCGTCTGCATCAGGTTCGCCGTCTCGGCCGTCACGTGGAGGCAGGCCGCCACCTTCACGCCGTCGAGCGGCTGCTCGGCCCTGAAGCGCTCGCGGATCGAGCGGAGGACCGGCATCTGGCCCTCCGCCCATTCGATCCGCCGAAGACCCTGTGGGGCCAGCGACGGATCGTGGACGTCAGGCTCGATGCTAATAGCGGTAGTGCTCGCTCTTGTAGGGGCCCTCGACCGGCACGCCGATGTACGCCGCCTGCTCGGGGCTGAGCTCGGTGAG
>DASUQG010000364.1:0-5698 GCA_036280695.1 Thermoleophilaceae bacterium | reverse complement strand
GAGGTCCTCGGGTGTCCGGACCTCGCGGACGTCGACGCCGAGCCGAGCGAGGCTCTTGGCGTGTGCCTCGAAGCCCCCCTGGAGGGCCAGTACGCCGACTAAAGGCATCGCTCCGGTGCGGGCCACGCCCGCCCCCTCGCGCACTACCAGCCGCGGTTCTGGAGCAGCCCGCCGTTCTCCTGAAGCGTGCCGATCTCGATGCCCGGCATCGCGTCACCGAGCTCCCGCGAGGCAGCCGCCACGCGCTCCGCCTCCTCGTAGTGCGTGGTCGCCTCGACGATCGCGCGGGCGCGGCGCTCCGGGTCGGAGGACTTGAAGATGCCCGAGCCCACGAAGTTGCCTTCGGCGCCTAGCTGCATCATCAGCGCGGCGTCGGCCGGGGTCGCGATCCCGCCGGCGCAGAACAGCACCACGGGCAGCCTCCCCCGCTCGGCCACGTCCTTCACCAGCTCGAGCGGCGCCTGCAGCTCCTTGGCGGCCGTGGGCAGCTCCATCTCGCCCAGCGACTGGAGCCTGCGCACCTCGCCCGTGATCAGGCGGATGTGACGCACCGCCTCGACGACGTTGCCGGTGCCGGCCTCACCCTTCGAGCGGATCATGGCCGCGCCCTCCCCGATGCGCCGCAGCGCCTCGCCGAGGTTGGTGGCGCCGCATACGAACGGCACCTTGAAGGCCCACTTGTCGATGTGGTGCGCCTCGTCGGCGGGCGTGAGCACCTCGGACTCGTCGATGTAGTCCACGTCGAGCGCCTCGAGCACCTGCGCCTCCACGAAGTGTCCGATACGCGCCTTCGCCATCACCGGGATCGAGACGGCCTCCTTGATGCCCTCGATCATCGTGGGGTCGCTCATGCGAGCAACGCCGCCGTCGCGGCGGATGTCCGCCGGAACGCGCTCCAGCGCCATCACAGCCGCGGCACCCGCGGCCTCGGCGATCTTCGCGTGCTCTGGGTTGACGACGTCCATGATCACGCCGCCCTTGAGCATTTCGGCGAGACCCGCCTTGACTCTGAACGTGCCGGTCTCCATGTGACCTCTCAGAATAGAGCTACCAGGAGTTCGGCTCCGGGCGGCCCTCCTCGAACAGCCACACCTGGAAGAACTGATCGAGCTCCTGGCCGCTGACCCGCTCGGCGAGCGCGATGAAGTCCTGCGTCGTCACGTTCGAGAACTTGTTCTCGGCGTACCACGCCCGGATGATCCGGAAGAACACGTCGTTGCCGACCTTCTCGCGCAGCGCCTGGAGCGTCATGGCCCCGCGGTCGTAGACCGGGGTGTGGAACAGCTCGGACGCGTCGGCGAGGCCGTTCGGCGCCGGGAACCAGAGATCCTGGCCGGCGGCCGAGTCCTCGGGGGTCGCGTAGAGCGCGTCGAACTGCTCCTGCGCGGACGGTCCGGTGGTCCGCTCGAACCAGATCCACTCGGACCAGGTGGCGAAGCCCTCGTTCAGCCACATGTCCGGCCAGCGCTCGAGCACGATTGCGTCGCCGAACCACTGGTGCGCGATCTCGTGCACGATCGTGGCCTCGCTCGCGACATGCCAGTAGTTGGGCTTCGTCTGTGACTCGAGCGAGTAGAAGACGTTGTCCGCCCAGTCGACGATCGCACCGATGCTGTCGTACGGGTACGCGCCGTAGAGCTCGCTGAACAGGTCGAGCGCGGGCTCCTGCGTCCTCGCCAGGCGGTCCCAGGCCAGCTCCGGCTCGGGCTCCTTCTGGCCGAAGCGGCGCGTCTGCGGGTCGACCGCGTTGTACTCCGGCAGCCCGTTGACCGTCCCGATCCTGAGCTCGAACACGCCGTTGGTCGCCGTCGTGAGGTACGGCACCATCGGGCTGTCCTCGCGCCAGCGCCATGTCGTCGTGTCGCCGTTGTCGGTGGTCGACACGAGCCTGCCGTTGGCCATCGCCGTCTTGCCCTCCGGCACCGTGATCGCGAAGTCGAAGGTGGCGAAGTCCTTGGGCGTGTCGTTCGAGGGGAACCACGTCGGCGAACCCTGCGGCTCGTTCACCACGAACGCGCCGTCGTCCGTCGGGATCCAGCCGTCCTTGGACTTGTCGGGATCGAGGACGTAGTTCGCGTGCCCGTCGTAGACAACCCGCACGCTGAAGTCGCGGTTGTGGCGCAGGCCCGCCGGCGGCGTGATCGTCAGCTCCTGGCCCTTGCGCGTGAACGAGGCGGCGCTGCCGTTCACGGTCACGCTGTCGACCTTGTAGCCGCGCAGGTCGAGGTTGAAGCTCGACAGGTCCTGGGTGGCGCGGGCCGAGATGCTCACGTCGCCCGCGAGCTGCTCGTTCTGCGGCTCGTAGTCGAGCTTCAGCGAGTAGTGGCGGACGTCGTAGCCGCCGTTTCCGGCGTTCGGGTAGAACGGGTCGCCGGCGCCGTCGGCTCCCGGGGTGAAGTCGGCGGCCGCGGGGGCGGCGGAGACGGCGAACAGGACGAGGGCAGCACAAAGGCTTCGTAGCACCATGGGTGCTACCTACCCATCGGCGCGCCGGAACCTACTTCAGGCGGAAGGCCTTGATCCGGTCCGCGTACGCGGACTCGTCCAGCGCGTAAACCCCGTAGGCAAGCGCCTGGATCAGCGCCAGCAGCGCCGAGTGCGAGCGCACGTAGGCGGGGCTGTTGGACGAGTAGTACAGCTTGTGGTCGGCAAGTTTGGCCACCTCGGAAAGGGTGGCGTCGGCGATCGCGATCGTCGCGGCGCGCCTGTTCCGCGCCAGCTTCATCGCGCGCACCACGAGCGGGTGCGGGCGCCCGGCCGAGAACCCGACCATCACGGTCTTGTCGTCGATCCGGCCGAGCTTCGCGAG
This sequence comes from Thermoleophilaceae bacterium, assembly GCA_036280695.1. Lineage (GTDB taxonomy): Bacteria > Actinomycetota > Thermoleophilia > Solirubrobacterales > Thermoleophilaceae > JACVRW01. The sequence continues at coordinate 2,889 of DASUQG010000364.1, read as the reverse complement.
GCCCTCCTGGCTCGGCGAGGCCACCACCTCGGCGCGCAGGTCGAGCAGCATCAGCAGGTGGCGCAGGTAGCTGGCGAAGAAGGCCATCTGGTCCGTGCCGCAGAGCACGATGCGATCCGCGCGCGAGATCAGGTCGACCGCCGCGGTGACCTCGTCGCGATCCACCTTGCGCGCGGTCTCGGCCATGTTGGCGTGGTCCGCGGCGAGCGCGGTCTCGAACTCCGTCTGGTCGATCGGGAACAGCGGCTGCGTGGTCAGATCGGCCGTGGAGGCGCCGTTCTCACGCGCGCGCCTGTACTCGTCGCGCGCGGCTGCCTGAAGCTCGGGGAAGCCCTCGAAACCGAGGGCCTGTGCGAAGCGGACGACCGTGGAGCTGGAGGTGTTCGCGCGGCGGGCGAGTTCCTCGGCGGTGTGGAAGGCCGCTTCCTCTAGATGGTCGACGATGTACTGCCCAACGTCCTTCTGCGAGCGGCTGAACTCGTCGAAGCGCTGGCGAATCTCCTCGGACAGGGTGAGGGCGGTCGTTCCGGTACGCGTCACGAACGCGGTTTTCGGCGCAACCTGTGCAGTTCCTTCCAGGGCGCCCTGCCGGCGGCCCATAGATCGTTGAGCAGGACCGCATCCTTGTAGGTGTCCATGCAGTCCCAGAAACCGGTGTGGCGGTACGCGTGCAGCTGCCCGTCGGCGGCGAGGCGCTCGAGCGGCTCGCGCTCGAGCACCGACTGCTCGTCGAGGTAATCCAGCACGCCGGGCTCGAAGCAGAAGAAGCCGCCGTTGATCCAGCCGTCGAAGCGCGGCTTCTCCTCGAAGCCCGCGACGAGGTCGTCGCCGTCGAGGCGCGCCACGCCGAACTGGAGCTCGGGGCGCACCACCGTCATCGTCGCGAGCGCGCCGTGCCCCGTGTGGAAGTCGACCAGCGCCGCGAGGTCGAGGTCGGCCACGCCGTCGGCGTAGGTCGCGCAGAAGCGCGAGCCCTCGAGCCGCTCCCGGACCAGAGCGATGCGGCCGCCGGTGGGCGTCTCCTCCCCCGTGTCCACGCACTCGATGCTGAGCCCCTCCGGCAGGCCGTTGCCTTGGATGAACGCCTCGATCAGGTCGCCCCTGTGGCCCAGGCAGAGCACGAAGCGGCTGAAGCCCTGCTCGGCGTAGATGCGGATCACGTGCCAGAGGATCGGCTGGCCGCCGATCTCGACGAGCGGCTTCGGGATCGTCTGCGTCTGCTCGCGCAGCCGCGTGCCACGGCCTCCGCAAAGGATCACCACGGGCTCGTCCATCGGCCGGAAAGCTACTGACGCGACGGCGGCGCGGCGGGGTCGCAGCGCTGGAAGCTGCGGTCCAACAGCCGGCCGCTGGCGGAGCGGAACTCGAGCAGCGCGCGGCCGGGCCTGAGCACCATGCGCAGCGCGCCGTCGCGGCTGTCCGTGCCCCAGACCATCGTCGACGGTCCCGGATGAAGCTTGTAGCGCGCCCGCCCGCCGGCGCCGACCACGTACTGGACGAGTCCGCGCTGGCGCGAGTGGCGCTGGAGGTTGTGGTCGTGCCCGCTCAGGACCGCCCGGGCGCGACCCGAGAGCGCGGTCCAGAACGGGTTGAGGTCCTTCGCCCCTCCGTACGCGCCGTCGCTGTAGCGCGGGCGGTGCCAGAAGGCGATCCGGCAGTCGCCCGGGCCGTCGAGCGCCGACCGCAGCCAGCGCAGCTGCGGCGAGTCGGTGCTGTGCGGCGCCTGCGAGTTCAGGCTGATCAGCTCCCAGCCCGCGATCTCGGTCTTGAACCAGGGCGGCAGCTGGCGGCCCTTGCGCTCGTACCAGTACCGGTAGTAACCCTGGAAGCGGTTGTCCCACTCGTGGTTGCCGATGGTCGGGTCCGTGACGCGGGCCAGCCGCCCGAAGCGCGGGTGGTACCAGCGCCGGAACTCGTACATCGTGCCGGTCTCGTACACGTCGCCGAGGTAGATGAAGCGGTCCGGCCGGGCGCGGCGGACCAGCCCGGCGATGCGGTCCGCGCGCACGCCGGGGGTGGCCACGTCGCCGGCGGCCCAGACGAGCGCCTGGTCGGCCTGCGCGGGCTGCGCGGGAGACGGCGCGAGCGCCATCAGGGCCGCTGCGATCAGGGTCTTCACGGAAGCGCGACCACCGCGTTGCTGACCCGGCGCTCGCCGCCACGGTCCGAGGGCCGGTTCACGACCTCACCGCGGACGGTCATCGTCGAGGAGCCACCTCCGTCGAGGTTGAGCGCGTCGCGCGCCCCCAGCGAGCGCATCAGCCGCGCCGCCTCGAACAGCGTCATGCCCGTGCTCCAACCGGGGCGCCGCCCGTCGACCGTCACGAGCAGCAGCTTGCCGTCCGCGCGCACGCCCGCGAGCGTGCGCGGGTGACGGGACGCCACGAACGTGCCGTAGAACGCCGGCGCCTGCGGGGGTGCGAAGCCCTCCGCCTTGGCGGTCACCGCCACGCGCCCGCCACGCAGCAGCCGCGGCCCGGCGCCCACCACGAGCGTCTGCTGCGCGAGATCGATCGGGCGGCCCGCCGCCGTGAGCGTCAGCTTGATGTCGGCGCGGCTGCGCGGCAGCGCCGCGTTGCGCAGGAAGCGGGCGGCGTCACCCGTACCGGTGAGCAGCAGCCCGTCGCTCGGCACCCCTCCTATGCCGGGCGCGCGCACCCTCGCCACGGTCCCGTTGCGGAGCACGGCCTCGACACCGCCCTCCCTCGGCGGCCGCGCCCCGTATCTCGGCGAGAGCAGCACCAGCTCGCTCGAGTCCGTGCAGATGAGGACCGCGTTGGGGCGGCTGGTGGGCACGTCGCCGCCGCGCCCGCCGCACGCCGGGATCAGGCCGCGGGGGCGCTCCACGCCGTCGATCAGGCGGTCCACGCCGTTGATGGTCACGGCGCC
>DASUQG010000363.1:0-5841 GCA_036280695.1 Thermoleophilaceae bacterium | reverse complement strand
CGCGCATGAAGCGCGGGCCGATGCGGTTGCCGTGCAGCTCCGCCGGGCCCGCGCCGACGCTGTCGATCACGTTTCCGGCCCTCAGCACGGTATGGCCGGCCTTCGTGAGGCGGTCCGTGTAGAGGCCGTAGGGCCGCCGCATCACCAGGTCGGGGCAGCGCAGCCGCTCAGCCTCCGGGCCGATGCAGGGGTTCTCGTCCACCTGCGCCGGCTCCACGGCCGCGGCCGGGCCGACGAGCGCCACGGCGGCGCAGCACAGCAAGGTCAGAAGGGCGGCACGCACCCATGGAGTTGTAGCGACTACGTTGAACGGCATGCGTGTACTAGCGATAGACGGGGGCGGCATCCGCGGCCTCATCCCGGCACTGGTCCTGACCGAGATGGAGCGGCGTGCGGGGCGCCGAATCTTCGAGATGTTCGACCTGATCGCCGGCACCTCCACGGGCGGAATCCTGGCCTGCGCGCTCTGCGCGCCCGATCCCCTGCCCGCCTCGGAGCTCGTCGCGCTCTACGAGGAGGAGGGGCCAAAGATCTTCGATCGCTCCCTCTTCCAGCGCATCAAGAGCGCCGAGGGCCTGCTTGACGAGAAGTACGACGGCAGCGCGCTCGACCGCGCTCTCGAGCGCTTCCTGGAGCACAAGCGCCTGGCCGAGACGCGCCCAGACCTGATCGTGCCCGCCTACGACACGGCTCTCCCGGGCCCGTACTTCTTCAAGTCCACCAAGGCCCGCGAGACCCCTGAGAGCGACGACTTCCCGCTCTCGGTGGTGGCGCGGGCCACGTCGGCGGCTCCCACCTACTTCGAGGCACTGGAGGCCGGCGACCGCGCGCTCGTGGACGGGGGTGTGTTCGCCGGCAATCCCGCGATGTGCGCCTTCGCAGAGGTGCGGGGCGAGGTGGACGCCCGCGAGGTGGTCCTGCTCTCGCTCGGAACCGGCCAGCGCACCAGCAAGCGCTCGTTCGACGAGATCAAGGACTGGGGCGTCGCGAAATGGGCCCGTCCGATCCTGGACGTGGTGTTCGACGGGGTCTCCGATGCCGTCGACTACCAGCTCGACCACGTGCTGGGCGGCGACCGCTACTGGCGCCTCCAGACCGAGCTCACGCTCGCAAGCGACGACCTCGACGATGCCTCCGACGACAACCTGGCCAAGCTACGCGGTCACGCCGACGACCTGATCCGCGAGCAGTCGGCCCTGCTGGACGCAGCGCTCGCGCGGCTCTAGGCGCACGGCCCGGTGTCCACCCGTCCGCGCGCGCGCCGGAGCGCGTCGCGCACGACCGAGTCCGGCACCCCGTAGCCCGTGCGCCTGCGGCTTGTGGCCGCGGCGAAGATCGTGGTGACCACCCGCCCGGAGGCGTCGACCGCCGGGCCGCCGGAGTTGCCGGGCCGCACGAGCCCCCGCACCGAGGTGATCATGCGCTGCACCGGCCCGCGCCCGTACGCGTCCTGGGTGACCACCGTGACCGTCTGGCCGAGTCGCGCGGGCTCCACGTCGAGCGGCCCGTTCTCGGGGAAGCCGAGCACCGCAGCGCGCGCGCCCGCCTCGGCGTTCACGTTCATCCGCAGCCGGGTCGCACCCGACAGCCCGGGCACGCGCAGGATCGAAAGGTCGTTGCGGGGGTCGTACCAGATCGCCTCCGCGTCGTGGGCGGGTCCCTCTCCGCCGGGCTGCACGGTCGTGTCGTCCTGGCCCGCGACCACGTGCGCGTTCGTCACGACGATCCCTCTGCGGGCCACCCAGCCGCTCCCCTGCACTCCGAGGCCGCAGGCCGTGCCGAGGACGCGCACGACGCCGCGGCTTGCCTCCCGCACGTCGGGGTCGCGCGCGATCTTCGCGTCCGGCGGAGGCACGTTCGCCGACGGGCCGGTCACGGACGGGAACGGGTCGAAGCGCGCCAGCGCATTGAGGATCGCGCCCGACGGCGGCAGCACCTCGTTCAGCTCCTTGAGGATCTCCGAGCGCTGGATCGGCTCGCGCAACTCGCGGGCGCCCGGCGTCTGGAGGGCGACCGTGCCGCCGATCCAGACGAGGAAGAGCCCGAGGCAGGCCACCAGTACCGAGCCGCCCACCCCGTCGATCACCCCGAGGCGCTCGCCGAGCCGGCCGCGCAGGTGGAAGCCGAGCAGCTCCAGACCCGAGGCGAACACACCTCCGATCATCAGCGCGCCCAGCAGCGCGAACAGGGGGGCGTACGGCGAATGGGAGCCGTCCTCGAGCAGCAGCGGGCCGAGGCGCGAGCCGATGAACGCCCCCGCGGCAAATCCGGCGAGCGAGAGCCCGCCCGCGATCAGACCCTGCTGGTAGCCCCAGACCGCCATCAGGAGGGTGAACGCGATGATGATCCAGTCGAGGTTCGTCAAAGCCGGATTCAGGCTATTCGCCGCGGGTACCATCGAGCGCAGTCCCCCCAGCCGCTGTCCCCTCCCGTGAAGAGCATCCCCGCCGAGCGCCAACGGCGCCTAACCCACCGCGCTCTACCCGCCTTGGGCGGGCTTGCCGCGGTCTCGATGGTCGCCGGCGCAATGGTCGGGTCGAGCGCGCAGTCGACCTCCGAGCGGGTGGCCGGGGAGTTCTCCGAGGCGTGGGAGCGCGGCGACCTGCGTGAGATGCATGACCTGCTGAGCGAGCCGGCGAGCCGGCGTTTTCCGATTGCGCGCTTCCGGCGCGCCTACTCCCGTGCCGCCGCCACGGCCACGATGACCGCCGTCGAGACAGGCGAGACCGAGGGCGTCCACGACGGGGAGGTGACCGTGCCCGTGGTGGTCGACACGCGCGTGTTCGGACAGCTGCGCGGCGACCTGCGCGTGCCGGTGTCGGGCGAGTCGGTGGACTGGACTCCGCGGCTCGTGTTCCCCGAGCTGCGCCGGGGCGAGCGCTTTACGCGCATAAGCATGCCGCCGGTCCGCGCCACGCTGCGCTCGCGCGACGGCAAGGTCCTGGCCGAGGGCCCGGCGGACGAGCGCACCTCACCGCTCGTCGGGATTGCCGACTCGATCGCAGGCCGTATGGAGCCGCAGGAGAGCGCCGAGGAGCGCCGAGCGCTCTACGCGCACGGGTTCCCGCGGGACTGGCCGGTCGGGCAGAGCGGGCTCGAGGAGGCCTTCGAGAAACAATTGCGCGGCCGTCCGGGTGGCGAGCTCGTGGCGGGCAACCGGGTGCTGGCTCGGGCCCGTCCGCGCGCGAAGCCGGCTATCCAGACGACGATCCACACGGGCCTTCAGGAGGCGGCCGTGGTGGGGCTCGCCGGCAGGCTGGGCGGGGTCGCGGCGCTCGACCCGCGCAACGGCGAGATCCGCGCGCTCGCCGGCATCGCCTTCTCGGCACCACAGCCGCCGGGCTCGACCTTCAAGCTCGTGACCACCGCTGCTGCGCTCGAACGCGGACTCGTGAAGCCCTCGACCGAGTTTCCCATCGAGTCGCACGCGATCATCGACGGGGTCGAGCTCGAGAACGCCAACGGGGAGTTCTGCGGCGGCAGCTTCCGCGACTCCTTCGCGCACTCGTGCAACTCGGTGTTCGCGCCGCTCGGGCTGAAGATCGGCGCGCCCGAGCTGGTGGAGGTGGCGGAGCGCTTCGGCTGGAACGCGCCGGCCACGATTCCGGGCGAGGTGCCGAGCACGCTTCCGCCGGCCGCGGAGATCGATACTCCGCTCGAGCTGGCCTCCACGGCGATCGGGCAGTTCGAGACGCTCGCGACCCCGCTTCAGATGGCGTCGGTGGCCCAGGCGATCGCCAGCCGTGGCGTGCGCCATCTGCCCACGCTGAGCCCCCGCCGCCGCAACCAGGGCACGCGCGTGATCTCGCGCCGGATCGCGCGCACGATCAGCTCCCTGATGGTGGACGTGGTGGCCTACGGTACGGGCACCGCGGCGGCCATCCCGGGCGTGCGCGTGGCCGGCAAGACCGGCACCGCCGAGCTCGAGGACACCCGCGACCCCGAGACGGGCGAGACGCTCCCGCCCGACCCGACCAACACGGACGCCTGGTTCACCGCCTACGCGCCCGCTCAGCGGCCGCGGATCGTGGTGGCGGTGATGCTGGTGCGTGCCGGCGCCGGCGGTGCGACGGCAGCGCCAGCCGCCCGCGTGGTGCTGGACGCCGCGCTCTAAATATCCAGCTCGAAGGTGAGGTGGTCCTCACCCTCGCCCTGGATCTCCAGCTCGAGCGGCCGGTACTCCGTGTTCTCGAGGGGCAGCCTGAACAGCAGCATCGAGCCGGCGGTCGGGCCGAGCTGCGCGACGCTGCCCTCCTCCGGGATGCACTCGTCGGGCAAGAGCTCGCTCGCGTGGTACGCGAAGTGGTTGTCCTCCGGCAGCTCCTCGGGCTCGAACTCGTTGCCCTGGTTGTCCTTGATGCTGAAGCGGTCGACCGTCTGCTGCGTGTCCTCCGAGTGGTTGCAGACCTGGATGAACACGCCGTAGAGCGTCTCATCCTTCTCGGCCTCGGGGCCGTCGAAGTAGGCGTCGTCCGGCGGCACCTTGGGGTTGAGCTGCCGGGTGATGAAGACGTTGTAGTCCACGCCGTCGAGGTCGAGCGCGAGACCCTCGCGCGCGGGCTCGTCGACCCCCTGCTCCTCGTCCTTGTTGCCGCACGCGGTGAGGCCGGCCATGAGCGCGGCGAGGCAGAGCAGCATCAGGAGGCGGCGCGGCATGCGGGCGGGCATATTAGCTCCGGTCTTCAGTGCTCCGGCTGGCGGGCCGGGTCCATGCCGTGGGGCGCGCCGAACCTCGGTGCCTTCTCGGGTTCATAGCCCGCGATCGTGACCCGCTTGAGCGGCTTCTTCTGCGGCTCCTCGAAGATCGCGCGCAGGCGGTCCAGCGACTTGCGCGTCTTGCGCCGGATCCAGCCGGCGGCACCGATCTCCCTGAAGCGGTCGACGATCGTCGCCGGTTCGCCGAAGGTCGTGAGCTCCACGCGCGTGACCCGCGCCGACTCGCGCGTGAAGTCGTAGACCGCCACCGAGCGGTTGCGGCCGCGGCGACCGACGCGGACCTCCTCGATGATCCGCCGCGGGCGATCCGACTCGGTGATCGTGAGCTCCGCGTACTGGTTCGCCATCGGCGCATTGAGCCGGAAGCGGGCCGCCGCGCCGACGCCGACCGGATCCACGCGGGCGAGCCGGTAGTCGTCCATGAAGTGGTCGGTGTAGGCAGGCCGCGCGGCGAGATCGTTCACGAAGTCGAACACGTCCTCGCGCGGCGCCGAGATGGTGGTCGAGACCGTGACCTCGCGCATGCGCGCGCCATCGTACCTGGAGACCATCGCTGCGCCGCGGGCAGCGCCCGCGGCTTGCGCGAGGCGCAGCGCAACCTAGGCGGCGCGGGGCACGACCGCGAGCCGGCGCTCGCTCGCGTGGACGCGCTCGCTGCGCACGGCCCGGCGCCGGTCTTCGGGCAGGTCGGCGAAGCACAGGTCGCACAGCATGCGCCCGCCGTCGAGCTCGTGGATGCGCTCCCCGGCGAGCGGTGTCCGGCGGCATTGGCCGCACGAGGCGTCCGCCTGGGCGAGCGTGCCGATGCTGCTGCGGACGAGCATGGCGGCCAGGTCGGGCATGGAAATTTCTTCGAATTCCGGTCCGGAAATCCTGCAAGGGCGAAAAAAGCCCGCTATTAGCGCTTTTTTCACTTGGCTAGCTCGTATCTATCGATACCATCCGTTGCCCCCCACCCCCTGAGGAGAGAAACGAATGGAAGCCTTCAACGCCGGCACGCTCGCTGGTGCCGGGTCCTTTCGATGTGACTCCTGCGGTTTCGGCATCGCGCTGCAAGAACGTGACCAGGTCCCCTCGTGTCCCGAGTGCGGGGGCGTGAGCTTCCGCCGCTCATCCCTGTTCGGC